>NZ_JAHRFC010000034.1:0-57693 GCF_020883015.1 Microcoleus sp. CAWBG640 | reverse complement strand
GGGGGAGTAATTTCCCCTGTCTTCGTCAGGGGGGGAGTAATTTCCCCTGTCTTCGTCAGGGGGGGAGTAATTTCCCCTGTCTTCGTCAGGGGGGGAGTAATTTCCCCTGTCTTCGTCAGGGGGGGAGAATTTCCTTCTTGTCCCCCCCCTTGGTAAGGGGGGGTGAGGGGGGGAGAATTTCCTTCTTGTCCCCCCCCTTGGTAAGGGGGGGTGAGGGGGGGTGAATTTTCTTCTTGTCCCCCCCCTTGGTAAGGGGGGGTGAGGGGGGGTGAATTTCGCAGCCATCGCTCCTGCCATTTAGCGAATTCTGCAATATCAAAAGCATTTTCTAAACTGTATAGAGGAATATTGTGCTTAACGCTATAAAATTGAGTAGCGGGCTTTTCTCCGACGCGCTGAGTTGGACTTTCTGCGGTGATTAATTCAGGATATTCGGATTCTAGGCTTTGTAATTCGCGATAAAGGCGATCGTACACCTCATCTGCCAACATCGGGGCATCCAAAACATAATAAGCATAGCCAGCTTCCTGTAGCTGCTTCCTCAATTGTTTAACTCGCTGTTTAATTTCGGGCTGCATCTTAATTTTAAAGTGTATATTTTTTAACCGCCGATACTGAGGATAAATACAGATAGTATAAATTTTAGCATTATCCAAGTCGCTCGACGGTTAAAGTTGGCACATTTAAGCTTGATTAACGATCCCAATCTTCAACTTCATAAAGGAAACGAGTTCCCCCCATCAGTTTGCGATTGGCAGAGGTACTTTGTACAAAAACCGCATACTTTTCTAGATTACTCGGTTTGATGCGAACTGTCTCGCCCATTGGTAAACCCAACATTTCTCGCGCTGCTACTCCTTCAAACAAATCCCCTGTGGAACGCTCCATCAACACAATTTCTTTCTTACCTTGAATCGTTTCTGTTTTAGTAAATTCATAAAACCCACGACCGGTTTTAAAACTCAAACCATTCTCCAGAACAAATGCTTTGATTGAAATTTCGTTGTCTACTTCCATAATCTGAAATCTCCCTGGTTTTACGGATCGCAATTCGGCTGATTCGTAAGCAGCAACTCCTTCCCGCTTCAGCATGGTATCAAACATTTTGTTTAATCCGCGATTCATCCGACCTTGACTGACAACTTCTTGTTCGTAGGCTTGTAGTTGTTCGCTAGATGACTGTTGGTAACAAACGGCTAAAAACAGGTCTGTAATGTAGGAAAATTGGTCGAGATTGAGGTGAAAACCGCCTGATTTTTCGGCTAGTTCTTTGTAGAATAAAGTAGCGTGCTTACGGTTGAGAGCTTGGATGCCATAAACGGCTATTCCCATCTGTGCTAATTTATCTACTTCGTGACGCCAGTTAAGTTTTTGAGGAGTTTGAGCCGGTGCGTGGGGGATATCGTCGCCAATTAGTACCAAGGTTTTGGAATTAGTTGGAGTCCAAGAAAGTGACTGAGCTTCGTGTAATACTAATTCGTAACATTCGGGAGCATCGCCACCACCTGTAGGCTGGACATTTTGCACAAAATTGCAAATGGTGGCGACATCGCCGGACAAATCTAGGTGTTTAGTGACGTAGGTGCTGCCAGCATCGCAATAGTCTCCGTGGGCAATAATTCCTATGCGAATGCCTGGAATTTCATCGAGCAGTCTTGTTACCGTTTCTTTAATTTTACGGCGAACTTGCGTCAAGCATGGGTACATACTGCCCGTGGTATCAAAGCTAAAAACGATTTCAATGTTGCTGGTTGTCATCAGATAGCTCTCCCTAACAAACAACGAGTTATTAACTCTATTTTACCTCAAACAAAAAGAGTCAGCAACTAGGTTAATATTTTTGAATCCTAATTCTGGCTCCCTGGATTTTCGTCAGTGTTAATGCTGCGATCTGATTAGAGATTTAGATCGGGAAATTCGTTAAATTTCTTGGTTTCTCCGGAAAGTGAAAACACTAAATTTTCAGCATCTTTTTCTCCCTTTAAATTGCCTTTTCCAGGATATTTGAGCAAATCTTGAGAGTTGACTTTGGTGAAAGCGAGGGGTTCAGCGTGTTCTACCTGAAAGACATTAGCGTAGAGGTTAGCAACAATCTGTTTTCCGCCTTGGGTTAAGTCTAGATAGTTGAGAGCGGCCGGAATGTAGGGAAACACTCCATTCCAATAAAATTTGGCATAGTTTTGTCGCAAATCTCCTGGAGATTTGTAACCTAAAATTTTATTAGTGCCGACTTCTTCAAATTCGTAGAACAGGGCACTAATTTTTCGCAGGTAATTGGGGTCGCTCAATTGACCAATTAAATCTGCGGCTCGCGCCAGTCCCGAATAATTGTTTCTGTCTTGATGGGTTTCGCTTGCAGGAACTGGAAAGCGAGTCAATTCAATATTGCGTTTGATTTGTTCGGCATCAATTAGTGTGTGGCCGCCGAAGCGTTCGTCAATTACCAGTTTGCCCCGATCGACATGATAAGGAGTTAAACTGGCGGAAGTTGCGCCAATCGGTACGGACACCATGCCGCCGTCAATACCCGTTGCGTAAAGACCGACAGCTTCTTGGTCTTGGCGACAAACGCCTTTGATGTAGCCGATATCGTGGCACAGTAGGGATATGAGGTAGTGCAGCCAATCTTCCGGCGACACTCCCCCCTCACGAATATGCTTGCCCCGGAGAATTTCTTGTCCGACTAGGGCTACGAGCATAGTATGTTCTACGTTGTGGTATAGAGCATCACAATTAGCGATATTTTCCAGAGCCATTGTCCCAGCCCAGGCGATGATTTCTGGGTAGTCTGGCTTGTATTTGCCGTAGGTACGGCGATAGCCAGCCTGTAGCTCTTGAACAAAAGCGTCTATCAGGATAGCGGTGGCATTGAACATCATAAATTCTCTCACTCAAACTTTACTTACAGATGCGATCGCAGATATCTAAATGATGGCAAAAATAATTAATGGGGATGTTAGCAGGCTTAACATCAAGACATTGAATTGGAAAAGGAAGCTAGGCTTGTTAAAGCCCAAATGTGATTTAGGGTGATGTTTTACACCATAACCTAAATTTATGGGAAACCGATCGATTTTTCCCTATTAAATATTGGTGAAACAATATAGACTGTTTGATCGACTAATTATTAGAAGTCCTGGGTATAAAAGTTATGAACTTTCTGTTTCCGAGTCCATCCCCTGGTGCCGATCGCACTCGGCTCTCTGGCATCCAAAAATACCTAGGATTGTTTGCATTTACGGCTGTTTGCACGGCCACACCTGCGATCGCAGCCGAACGGATTTACGTAACTTACGGCCCACTAGAAGTATCAGTTCCGATCGACTCCCTGGCACTGTTCGCCACAGAAGGCAAAATAGACTCCTACTTAGACGGCTTCGCTCAGTACGCCAAACCAGAACAGCTAGAGCAGATTCAGACCGCCTTGCAAGCTCGTGCTGAAATCAGCCCCGTGACGATCGCCCAATTCCTCTACACAGACCAAGGAGAATTGCTGCTGGAGCGCTTGGGTAGAGTAATTCAGACGAAAGCTAGACAGCCTGGATTTTACGCGATTCGAGCTGCCTTAATTTTAGCGGCATCAGACCCAGAAGGTGTCACAATTGTCAACGTGTTACGGAAATTTCCCACCTATGGGATCAGGATTGACATCTCTCGTGGCTTGGGCATCGCCAACGAACTGACGACGCTGATCAACCGTTCCAATCGGGCGATCGAAGGAGTCGCCAAATTGTCGGAAGAACAAGCAGTGTCAGAACCGGAAATTCCCCCCGCCCAAATACTACAGCCCCAAATACCAGGCCCCTATACCTGGAAAAAATCATCGGTAACTCTGAAAAATCCCAATCGCGATCGCACCTTTCCCATCGACATCTATCTGCCCCAGGGTAGCCCTCGACCAGCCCCAGTAGTCGTAATTTCCCACGGTTTGGGCTCCGATCGCACTTCCTTTGAGTATTTAGCCAAACACCTAGCCTCCTACGGCTTTGCCGTCGCCGTCCCCGAACACCCCGGCAGTAACGCCAAACAACTGCAAGACTTAATCACAGGCAAAGCCAACGAAGTAGTAGGACCAGCAGAATTTGTCAATCGCCCCCTGGATGTCAAAGACTTGCTAGATTATTTAACCAGCCTGTCTGTAAGCGATCCAACTTACCGAGGGCAATTAGACTTGCAGCGAGTCGGCATCATCGGCCAATCTTTCGGCGGTTACACCGCTTTGGCCTTAGCCGGGGCACCCATGAATTTGGCACAGCTAGACAAAGACTGTCGGCTAGAAAACGACACTTGGAACATCTCACTACTTTTGCAGTGCCGCGCCCGTGGATTGGACCGCCTAGAGTACAATTTCGGCGATCCGCGCATCAAAGCTGCGATCGCCGTTAACCCGATTAGCAGCAGCATTCTGGGAGAAACCAGTCTCAGTAAAATTCAAATTCCAGTCATGGTAATCGCAGGCAGCGCCGATACAGTCGCCCCCGCTTTGGTCGAACAAATTCAACCTTTCACTTGGTTGACATCACCCAACAAATATCTGGTATTAATGAAAAACGGCACTCACTTCTCCACCATCGACCAATCCCCTCAAAGCATCTTTATTCCACCTCCCGATGTCATCGGACCAGAACCCGCCTTAGCCCGTCGCTACCTCAACGGACTCAGCGTTGCTTTCATGGAAAGCTATTTGAACAACCAGTCCCAATTCCGTCGGTATGTGGAACCCTCCTACGCTCAAAGCATCTCCAGAGAATCCCTAGGGCTGAGAATTTTGCGATCGCTCACGTCGCAGCAATTGCAACAGTTACTCAACATTCCCCCACAGCCGAGTCGCCCCGCCTCTATACCCCCAACTCCTCAACCTCAGCCGAGTCCTGTTCCCCGATAAGCTGGCCATGAGGCAATCAAAAATCCGATCGCCATTGAGATCTGGGTATTCTGTGAGAAATTAGGTAAGTTAGAAGTGCAAATTTTTAATTTCTAATTACCCAGGGTCCCACAATGCCATCAGCAGTCCCTTTAAAACCAATTCCCAAACCAACCCCAACCCCAAGTCCCACACCCACCCCCGGTGGTACAACAGTGTCCCGGATTGGCAAGATTGGCACCTCCGGCCCGGACTCCCTCACAGGTACTAGCGGCGCTGATACTATTTTCGGTTTGGGAGGCCCGGATACAATTTTTGGCTTAGGAGGTAACGATCTTATCTACGGCGAAGACGGCGACGACTCCATCCGCGGCGACGCTGGCAATGACTGTCTGTTCGGCGGTAGCGGTCGCGATACTATGTTGGGTAATGAAGGCGACGACACTCTTTATGGTGGCAAAGGTGCTGATTCCCAAACTGGAGATGATGGCAATGACTTGCTATTTGGCAACCAAGACAACGATACTTTGTTGGGAGGCGCGGGCAATGACACCTTGTTTGGGGGTTCTGGCGATGACTCCTTGTTTGGGGGTGCTGGTGATGATAGTCTTTCTGGCGATAAAGGTAAAGATACTTTAACTGGGGGGCTGGGAAATGATACCTTTGCGCTCAGTTTTTCGTCAGAATCGGATTTGATTACAGATTTTACTGATGGTAGCGATCGCATTCGCTTGGCCGCCGGTCTTACTTTTGCCGAACTCACAATTGTCGCTGGTACTAGCGGAACTAGGCCAAGTACAATTATTCAGCTTACCAGCACTAAGGAAACTCTGGCTACTCTGTTCGGAGTTCCCCGCACTTCTATTAGTCAGGCTGACTTCATTCTTTAAATAGGTTAAATGACTTTTGAAGGTTTTCTAAATTTAAATAAACCAGCCGGCATGACTTCCCACGACTGCGTGGGGAGAGTCCGTCGCCTCTTGCAACTCAAGCGAGTCGGACATGGAGGAACCCTCGATCCTGCTGTGACTGGAGTTTTGCCGATCGCCCTGGGCAAGGCAACCAGGCTGTTACAATTTCTCCAACATCATAAAGCTTACAAAGGTACGATTCGGTTTGGCTTAACTACTGCTACGGATGATTTGGAAGGAGAAATCCTGACTTCTCAACCAGCACCGGATTTAAGTTTAGAAGAAGTGCAAACTCAACTGCCCAATTTTATCGGAAAAATTGAGCAGTTCCCACCTAGTTTTAGTGCCATTCAGGTGGGAGGAAAACGCCTTTATGAATTGGCTAGGAAGGGCGAAACTGTGGAAGTTGCTGCTAGGAAAGTAGAGGTGTTTAGCCTGGAAGTTTTGGATTGGCGGCCTGGGGATTTTCCTGAATTGGATTTGGCCATTTCCTGTGGGGCTGGTACTTATATTCGGGCGATCGCTCGCGATTTGGGTGCTATGTTGAATGTAGGTGGCACTTTAGCTCGTTTGACTCGTACTGAAAGTAGCGGTTTTGCGATCGAACAAAGTCTCAGTTTTGCCGAATTAGAAATACAATTGCAGGAAAATAAATTCTCCCCCATCTTACCGTCAGAGGTTTTAGCCCATTTAGGGCCGATCGTCCTTTCTCCTGAATATGCCAAACGCTGGTTTCAAGGTCAACGCCTCCCGATAGCAGAAATTATTGAAAGTAGGCACTCAGCAAAAAATACCTCCATTCCCTTATCTTCTCCGTTGCAGGTTTATCATGAAGATGGTCAGTTTTTGGGTATCGGTCAAGTAGTTGAGTCAGAGACAAACAAGATCTTGGCTCCTCAAATTGTCTTTTAGCGATCGCACACACCAAATAATAAATATCGAGATGAAAATATTGGTAATCGGATTAATACAAGGCTACAAAATCGGAATTTCCCCTTACTTACCCAACGCCTGTAGATTTTACCCAACTTGTTCTCAATATGCGATCGAAGCAATAGAAAGATTTGGAGTTGCTCGCGGTGGCTCCATGGCAATTAAGCGGATTTTGCGTTGTCAACCTCTGCATCCTGGGGGGTATGACCCCGTACCGCCCCCAGATAATTGTGAATAGTAAATTCAATACTGATACTTTTAACCGAGACATTCCCTTGAATTGAAGCAAAAGGCTCATCCCGTAAAATTTATGTTAAATAGACGACTTATTTAAGAAGTCGCTGAGTAGAGGCGATGTGGATATTGTTAATATTCAAAAAAACTCAGTAATATTACTGTTGGTCCCGACTTCTCAAAAGTTGTAAAATATGATAAAGGGACTACGGGGGATGCAAGTGAAAATGTGTACTACAGCAATCGGGTACAAAATGCTGTCTCATACGCTGGCAGTGCTCAGCCAGAAGCAAGCAACTGGAAAACTGCTATTAGAGCAAGGGGAGCAACAATGGCAACTCTACTTTTTTCGAGGCAGTCTAGTTTATGCGACTGGAGGATGGCATAGGGCGAGACGTTGGTACAGGGCTGTAGGTCAACACTGTCGCAGCTTTCAAGTGGATCTCAGAGGTCTTGATGCTGGGGAGTTGTGGGAATATCAACTGCTTCAGCAAGGAATTGCCAAAAATGAAATGAACCTGGAACAAGCTAAGGCGATCGTCCACACCAGCCTTTCGGAAGTGTTATTTTCTTTGATGGGTCAATCGAATTTGCGCCGAGAGTGGCGCCCCTCAAAAAAATATGTGTCTCATGTTATCCCTTATTTGCTAGTGTCTTTAACAGAGCTACAGCAAGTTTTGTATTCTACACAACAAATGTGGCAGAAGTGGAAAGCAATGAGTTTGTGGTTGGTAGAACCAGAACAAGCACCTCTTTTAAGATTACCGCCGGAATTAAAAAATCGATTTAGTTCTAATTCTTTCCTAACTCTAGCTAACGTCTTCAACGGCGAGAATACTCTGTGGGATATAGCATTTAAAAAAAAGCAATGTGTTACCGTCGCCACCCGCGCTTTACAGAACTACATAAAGCAGGGTTTAGTTAATTTTCGCACCGTTCCCGATTTGCCATCGCCCATCGAACAGTGGCGTTTGGCGGCGGCCATTGCTAAACCAGGTCGCCCTTTGATTGCTTGCATCGATGACAGCCCTACAGTCTGCGAATTTTTAGAGCAAGTTTTATTGGATGGAGGCTATCGAGTCCTGAAAATTCAAGACCCGATGCAGGGAGTGAGTCTCCTGGCTAAGCACAACCCTGCTTTGATTTTTATGGACGTGCTGATGCCTAAGACAACAGGCTTTGCTTTATGCAGTTTTTTGCGGAAAACATCGGCTTTTCGGGAAACTCCGATCGTATTTTTGACCGGTAAAGACAGTATCGTTGACCGCACGCGGGCGAAACTGACAGGTGGTTCGGATTTTTTGAGCAAGCCGGCTTCCCCAGAAAAAATTTTGCAAGTAGTAGACAAGTATTTGAAAGCAAAAAGCGATCGCAGCCCTCTAGCAGTTCGCCACAACGATTTACTCAATTCCCACCGACTTACCTTAGCAAATTCTTGATCTTGAGATATCTATCTGGAAACTATCCGAGGGTGCACACGTCAGCCAGCCGAGAAGGTACGATGTGAACCTGCAATAGCTTATAATTAAACACGCCAGCGGATTTCATACTCTGAGTGATGGAAACCTTGTCGGGAGTTACGAAATTTTTAATTGCTGAAACCATCGATTTGATTGCATTTCCCTTCTTCCTGATTCCTGAATTTCCCCCCTTGGGGGGGGGCTGGGGGGGTGACTTCTTCCTGATTCCTGAATTTCCCCCCTTGGGGGGGCTGGGGGGGGTGACTTCTTCCTGATTCCTGAATTTCCCCCCTTGGGGGGGGCTGGGGGGGGTGACTTCTTCCTGATTCCTGAATTTCCCCCCTTGGGGGGGGCTGGGGGGGGTGATATCAAATCCGGTAACATCGGAATTATTCATCTCTCTTATCTCCCTCTGTGTTCTCTGCGTTCTCTGTGGTTAAATCATTCCGATGCAGCCGGAAACGATATGACTTCTTCCTTCTTCCTTCTTCCTTCTTCCTTCTTCCTTCTTCCTTCTTCCTTCTGCTATATGAGTGATGTTACGAGGGATTTGGCGAACCCCCCACAAGTCAGCGTGGTAATTCCTGCCTACAATTGTGCGGCTTACATCGGTCAAGCAGTCGATAGTGTTGTGAGCCAAACCTATACTGACTGGGAAATTATTGTGGTTGACGACGGCTCCAAAGATGATACCAGATTAGTTTTAGAGAAATATGGCGATCGTCGAATTCGCTATGTTTATCAACAGAATCAAGGAGTTTCCCTTGCCAGAAATCACGGCATCAAGTTAGCGCGAGGAGAATTTGTCGCTTTTTTAGATGCAGATGACTTCTTTCTTTCCGGCAAATTAGCATCACAAATGGCGGTGTTTGCTGCACAACCAAATTTAGGAATTGTTCACAGTGGCTGGCGCTTAGTTAATAGTATAGGCGAACCACTTCAAGATGTCAAACCCTGGCAAAATGTGCCTAAATTAGACTTAGAAATGTGGCTCCGGTGGAAGCCAGTATTGCCCAGCGCGATGATATTTCGCCGCCATTGGTTAGAGCTCGCTGGTGGCTTCGATCCGCGATTTCCACCGGCGGAAGATACAGATTTAGTGCTGCGCTTGGCTTTAATGGGATGCGAAGCAGATTGGCTGCGCCAAATAACAGTTTGCTACCGCCAGCACGAACAAAGTGCCATGTACAAAGGTTTACCCCAGGCTAAATCCCTCGCAGCGGTAATGGACAATTTTTTTGCCAGCCCTGAATTGCCAGATAAAATACGTTTGCTGGAAAAGCAAATTAAGTACAGTACCTTAGTTTGGATTGCTTGGTATTTGCACCGCACTGGTCATCCCGTGGAGATGGTACAGTTTTTGCAGCGTTCTTGGAATTATACTCCTTATTTACCCGTGGAAACAGTCATTGATTGGGCGGAATGTTTCACAGAATTTTATCAAAATTCTGGCAATGAATTGGATGCAGATTTATTAGCTACGTCTGCTGAGTGGCAAGATTTAATGCAGTGGCTCCTAGTTAAAGAAGCAGTGATTCATTAGTTTGGATTGCTGATTGGTGATGCCACATCCGTGGAAAACTACTCCCTTTTTGGTGGCTCACTAATTTCTCCATCCTCCCACTCTCCCTCTAGATCGATACGGGGAACTGTCGGCAGGACAACTTTAACTGTTGTGGTTTCACCAGGTATACTTTTGATGTTTAGTCCTCCTCCATGCAGCTCTGCTAGAGATTTAGCGATCGCCAGTCCTAATCCACAGCCTTGTTGTTCGTAAAGTTTGCGCTCAAATTGCGTATAGGCTCCCAGGGAGGAAATCTGAGCGAGGGTCATACCCCTTCCGCGATCGGTGATGCGCAAAGTAAACATCCCATCGCTAGTAGTGCCGATCGCCTCAATAGGAGTTCCTGGTGGAGAAAATTTTAGGGAATTATCGATCAATTCTTCCACCAGTTTTGCGAAATGACTTTCTGACATCACAATGGTGGCATCTTCTATGTCCAAATGCAAATCATTTTCGCGATCGACTTTTTTTGCTTGTTCTATACATTGATAATTAATAACTGCTTTAGCCGAGAAAGTTTGGTGGCTGCGCATCAATTTTAGTCGGTCTGCGTCTAGTGCTACCAAATTCATTTCTGCATATAACAGATAATTTTGAATCAGTCTATACAAGCGTTGACCAGAAGTTTTGATGTAGCCCACCATCTCTCTAATTTCGGAGGGTTCCAGCAAATTACGTTTATCCAAAATCAAATCAGCCGAAACCAAAATTCCATTTAGAGGCGTTCGGAGTTCGTGAGGAAGGGACTGGTTAATGCTGCTACGCAAATGATTTAAATTTGCTTGTAATCGTTGCTCTGTAGCCATCTTTTTTTGTAATCTAGTAGAGATAGTGGCTAACAGTTCTTCTCTGGTAAATGGTTTAGTGAGATAATCATCTGCTCCCAATTCCATGCCTTGACGTAAATCATGTTTGCTAGATTTTGCCGTGAGGAAAATGAAAGGAATTGTTTCTGTTGCAGGATGTTTACGCAAATTAGCAATCACACCATAACCGTCTAGTTCTGGCATCATGACATCGCAAATAATTAAATCGGGTATAATTTCTTGTGCTAATTCTACCCCAATGCGACCATTTTCTGCCCCTGTAGTATCAAAATCCTCAGCATTGAGTATTTCTATCAGGATTTCTCGAATATTGTTTTCATCTTCAATCACCAAAATTTTTGTCATAGGTTTAAATTTCTTTATTTAAGGGAAGTTGAACTGTAAATGAAGTACCTACTCCTATTTCACTGGTGACGGATATCTCACCGCCGTGTAAATCTACCGCCTTTTTGACAATTGCTAGTCCTAACCCAGTTCCAGAGATTTTACCCACATTTTTAGCTCGATAAAACAGATCGAACAGTTCTTGTAAATCTTCTGGGGGAATGCCAATTCCTCGATCTTTGACCTCAAATCTTGCTTGTTTACCCTCAAAAGCGAGGTCGAATTCTATAATACCGCCGGTTGGCGAATACTTGACAGCATTCGAGAGCAAATTGCTGAGGATATGTCGCAGCAGTTTTTCATCCATACAAGCAGGAGTAGATTCGCCTAATACTTGAAAAGAAATTGTATACTGGCTGCCAGCACTCAGTTCCAACTCTTCCACTAAGCTACTGCAAAATTCGGTCAGATCCAATGGTAAGGGATAAAAATCTAGTTTTCCCGCTTCTGCTTGACCGATTAATAGCACGTCATCCAATAGGTGAACTAGGTGCTGAACGCTATTTTGAATGCGGTGGAGATAGGTAAGTTGTTTTTCGTGAGTCCATTTATTACCGTAATGTTCTAACAACTCTGCCGAACCCAGAATTGCCGTCAACGGAGTGCGGAATTCGTGGGAAGTCATGGTGATAAAACGAGATTTAAGCTCATTGAGTTCCTTTTCTTTTTCCAGAGAGCGACGAATTTCTGTTTCGGCTTTACACCTAGCCAGAGCAATCTCAATCGTGGTGTGTAAATCTTTTTCTTCAAAGGGCTTGATGATATAACCAAAAGGCTGTGTCTCCTTGGCTCGCTGCAAAGTAATCGGATCTGTATTGGCTGTTAAATAGACGATCGGCAAATTGAACCTTTTTCTAATTTCTGCGGCAGCCTGTACTCCATCTATGGAGCCTTTCAACATAATATCCATCAAAATTAGATTTGGCTGAAGCTGTTTGGCTTTTTCGATGGCTTTTTCTCCAGTAGCGATTACCGGTGGCACAGAATAACCCAACTTTTTTAAGCTGTTTCTAATGTCCATACCAATAATAGTTTCATCTTCGACTACCATAATCGTCGTTTGGTCCATTGTATTTTTATCCTGAGATTATCCGGTGAGTGATTTTTAGATGAATTTAATTTTTACTTATACATTTTTATGTTAACCTCAAATTCCTTACTTTTGAGATTAACATACAACCCTTATTTTTTTTTCATTTTGTTATGGTTCTTAGCTAAAATCCGGGGAAAGCTACCCCCTTTTCGGTGGCGAGTTAATTTCTGGCTCTACCCCTCGGTATGTCTCAATAAATAGGATTTTTTCACCAAGATTTGGTATCACCCCTGATTACCTGTTTAAATAAAATTTGAAAACAAGTTCCGCCATTGCTCCCATAGGTGAGGGTTCCTTCTAATTGTTCAGTTAAATTAACAACTAACTGCAAACCTAGGGATTCCGATTCTTCTAAATTAAAATCGGGAGGCAGTCCCGTACCGTTGTCTTTGATCGACAGCAAGAGATAGTCGCTGTCTTTTTTGATAAAATGAATAGATATCTCTCCACATTTTTGATGGGTAAAAGCATACTTGAGGGCATTAGAAACTATTTCATTGATGATTAATCCACAAGGAACTGCCGTATCGACATCCAGCAAAATTTTATCAACTTTTAAGCACAAGTCAATTTTTTGTGTAGAAATGTTGTAAGAACGAAATAAATTATCTACTAAGTTGCGAATATAGTCACCAGCCTCAATTTTGGCTAAATTAGAGGTTTGATAGAGTTTTTCGTGAATCAGTGCCATGGAACGGACACGATTGTAACTTTCTGTAAACAGGCTTTGCACGTTTTCATCGTCGATATATCCGGCTTGCAGTTTCAGCAGGCTGGAAATCACTTGCAAGTTGTTTTTAACTCGGTGGTGAATTTCTTTCAGGAGCACTTCTTTCTCTTTCAGGGAGGCTCTTAGCTGGAAATCTGACTGTTTGCGATCGGTAATATCTCGATCCATGCCGCGATAACCCCGAAAGGTACCATCGGCATTGAAGATGGGAACGCCACTGCTTTCGAGTACAACTAAATGACCGTCTTTGTGAATATTGGTATTTTCCACACAATTAAAGGGTTCTTGCGCTGCTGCAATGGCATAAAAAAAGTTAGCAACCCGTGCTAATTCTTCGGGAGGCATCAAGTCAAAGGGAGTTTTGCCTAGCAGTTCTTCAGGTTCATAACCTAAGAGTTCGCGTACTTTGGGACTGGCATAAGTATAGAAGTCGTTGGCATCTACTTCCCAAACCCAATCGCTGCTAGTTTCGACTAAATTGCGGAACCATTCTTCACTTTCTTTGAGGGCTGACTCAGCTTGCTTGGCGAGAGTGATATCTGTATGGGAACCGGTCATCCGCACGGGGTTTCCTGCTTCATCCCAAATCGCCTGACCTCTGGCCAAAATCCATTTGTATGTACCATCTTTGCAGAGAATGCGGTGTTCTATGATATAAAAAGGTGTTTGCTGAGCAAAATGCTCTTTAACTGTTTGCATAGTGCGGGGAAAATCCTCTGGATGTATTCGTTTTTCCCATTCGCTAAAATGATTGGCAATTTCGTGGTCTTCATAACCTATCATTTGTTTCCAACGAGGCGAGAAAAAGGTTTGATTGGTTTTGACATTCCAATCCCAAATACCGTCATTGTTGCCGCGCACTGCTAACTGCCAGCGTTCTTGACTTTCTAGTAATGCTGCTTCGACTTGTTTGCGCTGGCTGATATCTTCCACACTGCCTTCATAATAAAGCGGTTGACCCTCGGAGTCGCGGACGATGCGAGCATTTTCTGAAATCCAGATTTTCTTGCCGTCTTGACGATAAATTTGCGACTCAAACCGGAACAAAGCATCGTGCTGCTGCATCAAGCTGACAAATTCATCGCGACGGTTTGGATCGACATAAACTTGTGTTTTAATATTAGTAATATTTTGGATAATATCGGCTGCTGATTCATAGCCATAGATGGCGACTAGGGCTGGATTGACATTGATGAATTGACCATCGAAGGTGGTTTGAAAAATGCCTTCTACAGCGTTTTCAAAGATGTTGCGATATTTGGCTTCTGCTTCTCGCAGGGCATTTTCTGCTTGTCGTCGGACGGTGGTATTGCGAAATACTAATACTGCTCCGTAAAGTGAGCCGGTATTGCGGAAAATGGGGGTGCAGTTTTGGTCGATCGGTATTTCTTGACCAGATCGGGGTCGCAAAAGAGTGCGATCGCTTAATTCAAAGGCAACTTTGGTTTGCAATACCTGTTGGACAGGACTTTGGACCTCTTGTCGCGATCGCTCGTCAATCATGCAAAATACTTGGTCAATTTGTCGTCCTAAAGCTTCCTGTGCCGGCCATCCCGTCAGCACTTCTGCCCAAGGATTGATGAAGGTAATATTAGCTAGTTTGTCAGTAGCAATCACAGCATCACCGATACTAGCAAGGGTTACTTCTAACAACTCGCGTTGGCGCTGCAAGGATGCCTCGGCTTGCTTTCTCTGAGTAATGTCACTGCCGATAAACAAAAATCCGGTAATATTAGCTTCTAAGTCGCGCAAAGCTGTCACGGACAGCAGCACAGGAAAATAGGAACGGTTGTCATTTTCTAAGAAATTAGTAATATCTGAGGGTATGCTAATTTCGGCTGTATCTGTAATATTTTTGGTAATGTAAGTCCATTCACTCTCCTCAATTTTTCCCAGGAGGGCTCTCGTTACAAAAACTTCAAATCCTGGCTCAATCATCACTCCCAATTCTTGGGACAAATCTTCAGCGTGCTTGGATATTTCCTTAAAGTTGTGGAAGAGCAGAGGGGTGGTTTTTCCAACTACTTCAGAAGCATTATATCGCAACAATCGTTCTGCCGTTGGATTGAAAGTAAGAATAGTGCCGTTGACATCTGTAGAAATGATTGTGTAGTTGGCGCTGTCCAAAATTGCCCGCTGCAAGCGAGTGGTTTCTTTTAGTCTTTCTTCTACCCGCTGACGCTGAGAAATTTCTTTTCCTAGTCTCTGATTCACCCTCTCAAATGTCTGTGCCCGCCGTCGCGAAAGTTGAGTTAGATAGACTGTCCATGCTACCAGCCCAGCCATCAAAAATCCGCCAAATAATATGACTATTGGAAGAGGAGATTGTTTTTTAATTAGGGAGTTTTGAAGCGGAAAAACCTGGATTTGCCATGCTATGTTATACAGTTGTATCCTGGTGGTTTTTGACCAGCTATTCGCTGCTAAATCTCGATCGAATATAGAGCTATAAATTGTTTCATTTCTATCATAGATTGACAGCGCGTAAGTAACTTCCGAACTTAATTTTAATGAATCAAATAAAATATTAAATAATTCCTTAAATCTAAAAACACCAACAATAAAACCTGCAAATTTGTCTTCCCTGACAATCGGAACGTATACCAAAAATCCCTTGCCCCCCTGCTTGAGATTAATGCTATGGCTGACTATTACTTTCCGTTCTTTAGTGGCAATTGCTTGTGCTATCTGCTGCTTGAGTTCCAAGTTGAAGTTTTGCTCGGTTCGATCGCCTACAACTGGTAGACTCCAGGATACATTGAAGGAGGGGTCTACCCATTGTATGGCTTGGCAACTTTTGCAGCTCTCCAGATAAAATGCTGCTTGAGCTTCCCATATTTCTTTGGATGGCTTTCCTGATTTTTCCCACTGCTTAGCCATGTTAACTAGCCCGGATATTTGCTCTTGTACCTCGTGGGCGATCAGGATTTTGGTATTGGTTACTTCTAAGTTAATTGCTTTTTCAATAGAGTGGCGATCGTTTGTCAGTAGAGTGTGCGACAGAACCATAGTAATCGCACAAATACTCACCGCCACTATCATGGGTAGCGATCGCACAGTAAATACCCGCTGAGTTGTTTGGTGAATCCTAGCAAATAGTTTGATTAATTTTTTTCGCCACAGCGACGAATCTAGACTGGATTTTTTTTTATTGACACGATCGATCATAGGATTATGTTCAGCTATTTTTAAGAGCGATATTGACGATTACATTTAATTTAAGTGGTCATTAGCCAAAATTTAGAATATTTTAATTTCGCGGCTTGGGTAGATCGAAAGTAATCTGAAAACAAGTGCCAGCTTCACTAAATATTTGCAATTCACCTCCCAGTTGTTCTGACAAATTAGAAACCAGTTGTAGCCCCAAAGAGTCACTTTCTTCAATGTTAAAATCTGATGGTAATCCTACTCCATCGTCCCTCACCATCAAGAGGAATTCAGGGGAGTGATGATAGACAAATTTAATGTGAATATGGCCATTTATTTTACCTAAAAAAGCATATTTTAAACAATTAGACACAAGTTCATTGACGATGAGACCACAAGGAATAGCCGTATCAATATCTAATTCTATTCGATCGATTTCTACCTGCAATTGAATTTTGGTATCGGTTACTGTATAAGACTGGAATAAATTAGCGGTTAAATTACGGATGTAGTCCGCAGCATCAATCTTTGCCAAAGTTTGAGATTGGTAGAGCTTTTCGTGAATCAGTGCCATCGATCGGACCCGGTTGTAGCTGTCAATAAACATAGTTAATGCTTCTCGATCTTTGATATACCCCGATTGCAATTTCAGGAGACTAGAAATTATCTGCAAGTTGTTTTTGACTCGATGATGAATTTCTTTAAGCAAGACTTCTTTATCTTTGAGTGATGCTAGGAGTTTGCTTTCGGCAAGTTTGCGGTCTGTAATATCAATTCCCACGGAAACTGCGGCTGCTCCTTGCTGATATTTCTGGGCGACTACCAAGTAATTGCGGGTAGAATTGTCAATTTTTAAATCAATGATTTGACTGGTGGCGGTCCCTGGTAAAATCATAAATTTACGCATAAATTCAGCAAAGTTAGCACTGTTTTTGAGAAAGCCAATATCTTGACCAACAAAAGCATCTGGGGCTAGGTTAAAAGTGGCAGCAAGGTGTTGGTTAACCCCAAGGTATCGTAGATCGGAACCAATCCAAGAAACTGAACCAGGTACGGCATCTAATACAGCTTGCAATTGATCTTTAGCTTGTTGCAATGCTGTCTCAGCTTGCTTGAGGGCTGTGATATCGCGCATCAAAGTGGAATAAAACTCTACAGTGTCTGTGGGTGACTTGTGGGCGATGATCATTTGGGAAACGGGCATTTCCGTCCCATCCTTTCTTAATAAAGCTGTTTCACCAACCCAAACTCCGTTGTGGGTGGCAGAGGGGAGGCCTTCATTTTGAATAATTTCCAGTGCCCATTGGGGGTGATATTGGGGAATATCAGACTGCAAGACTTCCTGGTTGGTTGGGATTCCGATGGCCTGTTTCATCTGGTTGTTGTTCCAGAGTATGTTGCCTTTAATATCGGACATACCTACAAAGTCGGTGCTGGCTTCTAGAATTGCTACCAAGCGCGATCGCTCTGACTCTGCTTGTTTGCGATCGCTAATATCTGCCAAATAACCAACTATTTCCCGTGGCTTACCCTCCCCATCTCGTACTAGCTTGGTTTGATTGTATAGCCAGCGGTAAGTACCATCTTGGTGGAGAAAGCGGTATTCCTGAATGTTTGATCCTTGCTCAATTAGTGATTGTAGATTTGCCATGACGCGGGGGGCATCTTCTGGGTGAATTTGACGGTTCCAGAAACTAGAATCTGCTAGGAATTGCCACGCTTCATAGCCCACAAGTGAGGTGATATTTTCGCTAATAAAGGTAGGGCAGTAATCTCCCGCAGATTTGGTACTGTAGATTACCGCTGGACTACAGGAAAGTAAGTATTTTAATCTATCTTGGGTCGCCCAAAGTGCTTTTTCGGCAAGTTTGCGATCGGTGATATCTGTTTGAATACCTATGTAATGAGTAAGATTTTGCTGGGCATCGTAAATGGGAGAAATGCTTAACTCATTCCAGAACATAGTACCATCTTTGCGATAATTCCGTAAAATAACTACACAATTTTTATTTTCTTTGATAGCGGTACTGAGTTGATCTAACCCCGGTTGGTTGGTTTCTGTTCCTTGCAGAAAACGGCAGTTGCGTCCGATCGCTTCGGCCGCAGAATAACCAGTTATGCGCTCAAAAGCGGGGTTTACGTAGATTAATGGATTATCAGGGAGCCTCGCATCGGAGATGATAATACCATTGCTACTAGCAGTAATTGCCCGGTCTCTAATTCTTGAGGTTTCTTCAGCAACTTTGCGTTGGCTAATATCGCGACAAACACAAATAATTCCTCCTTCTTCTATTAATGTCAGAGAAATTTCCTGGGCAATTTTTGTTCCATCCCGTCTTTTACCAATTGCTTCTCCTTGCCATTTTCCTGATTGCGAAAATAGGGGAAATATTTCACGATCGAATCGTTCAATTTCTTCTTGAGAGTAGAGTTCGCGCCAAGTTTTACCTAGCAGGCTACTGCTGCTGTCGTATCCAAATATTTGGTTGTGGGAAGCGTTCAAGTAGATGTATTCACCTTGGGCATTCAGAATTGCAATCCCATCTGTTGCGGCTTCTACAGCAGCTAATTGTCGTCGCAGGGTTTCTTCGGCAATTTGGCGATCGGTAATATCTGTAGAAATACCACAAACGGCATAGGTAACTCCTTGGGCATCTTTGAGGGGAAATTTGATGGTAATATAAGTGTGGATTCCATCCTGCAAAGGTATAGTTTCTTCGCTTTTTATGGGTTTTCCGCTTTCAACTACTAGGCGATTTTTCTCAGCAAAATAATCGGCTACTTTTTCGGAAAATTGAGTGTAAATGCTTTGACCAATCAGTTGTTTTGTGGTAACTCCAAACAAGTTTTCAAATTTGTGATTAACCAGAATATATCTGTTTTGAATGTCTACTACATAAATCACCGCTGGGGAGTTATCAAGAATGGCTTGTAGCTGCTCTTGACTGGCTCTCAAGGCTGCCTCAAATTGCTGGCGCTCCCTAATTTCTTGGTGTAATTGCTGGTTGGCTGTCCTTAACTGAGCTGTACGTTCCTGGACTTTGTTTTCCAGATCTTCATTGAGTAGTTCCCAGGCTTTTTCAGCAGCTTTGCGAGCAGTAATATCGCGAGCAAAACCATAGCTGATACCTTCTTCTGGGAAAGGAATGCTGTTCCAAGAGAGCCACTTGTAAGTACCATTCAAACAACGATAGCGAATTTCCAAATCCCGCACTGCATGACCAGTGTTTTTTTCTTGATCCCATACATGGTGGACGGTTTGTAAGTCATCGGGGTGAATGAATTCAATAAAATTTTGACCTTCTAATTGGTTTTTGGTATAACCAAGGATTTCTGTGCAAGCTGGGTTGACTAGCTTAAAACAACCGTTGAATTCGGCGATCGCCATTAGATCCATCGAATTATTGAAAAAGCGATCGCGATCGTTCTGCGCCTGCTTTAATTCAGTAATATCGCGACCTTCAGCAATCAGCATTACCACTTCTCCCGCCTCGTCTTTCATTGGCTTGATGGAGAAGTCAATAGTGGCTATTGTATTACCCACACCCCAAACATCAACTTCATAACGGATAAATTTACCAGATGCGGCGTAGGCGATCGCACTTTTTAAACGTTCTTGAGTCGCGGTGGAAATTGTCCACCAGCGAGTTTCCCACAAGGGAAGCCCAACCACATCAGCTAACTGCAAGCCACCAAAATCTAGTACCGTCTGGTTTGGTTCCACCAAAGTACCATCTAATTGCAACAAGCCAGTAAACTGAAATGTATTATTGAAGATAGCACTCAATTTTATCTGGCTCTCCCGTAGGGATTCTTCTGCTTCTTTGCGTTCTGTAATATCAATCCCGACGCACACCGCTGCCGTTTCTTGTTGATATTTGTGAGCGGCGAGTAAGTAATATCGCGTTCGACCATCAATTTGTGATTCAATAACTTGGGAAGCCTCCACATCAGAACTACCAATAAACTGAATCATAAATTCTGTAAACAGGGGGCTATTTTGCATAAAACCGAGTTCTTTGCCAATAAAATCCTTGGGCATCAAGTTAAAGCTGTCAGCCAGATGTCGGTTAACACCAAGGTATTTCCCATCAGCATCAATCCAAGAAATAAATCCAGGTACGGCATCCAATACCGCTTGTAATTGCTCTTTGGCTTGTTGCAGGGACTCTTCAGCAACTTTACGCTCGGTGATATCAACACAGGAGCCAATGTAACCTGCAAAATTGCCACTGGGCGTAAACCGAGGCACGCCTCTATCTAAAATCCAACGAAACTCTCCATCAGCATTCCTGAGACGGTATTCCATCAGGAATTTTTGACTGGTGTTAAAAGAGGATAGATAGATATCTAAACAATGGTGCAAATCATCGGAATGGACTGCTGCTGTCCAACCGTTATCTAGTTGTTCTTCTAAAGTTTTACCTGTAAAATCTAACCAGCTTTGGTTAAAAAAATTCCGCAGATTATCAGTACCTGACATCCAGATAAATACTGGGGCTGTATCTGCCATTAAGCGGAAGAGTTGTTCGCTCTCCCGTAGGGCTTGTTCGGCTAATTTGCGATCGGTAATATCCGTAGCGACACCAAGGATTTGACAACTGGTACCATCGGCAGATAACAGAGGTTTTTTGACTATTTGAAAGTACCGAATTTCTCCCGTCGGCGTGGTAACGGTTTCTTCTAAAAAAAACTTGGGCTGTAAGGTGCTGGTAATTTCTCGAACATCAGCCAAAAATCTCTCAACTTGTGCAGGGTTATCAATAAATTCTGCATCTTTTTTGCCTGTCAATTTTTCTACTGTTGTACCTAAGAGTTCGGCAAGAGATTGATTAACTAAAACATATCTTCCCTCACAATCTTTAACAAAAATGGCGTGGGGGCTGGTGTCGATGACATTCCGCAGAAATTCTTTTTGTGATTGCAGGGCTGCTTCGGCGCGCTCTCGTTCGGCAAGTTCAGTTTGTAGTTGTTGATAAAGTTTGGCTTGATGAATGGCGATCGCACAATGAGTAGAAATCGTCTTGACAAATTCCAATTCGGAATCGGTCCATTCTCGTTCGCGATCGCACTGGTGCAGACAAATCGCACCCAGGAACTGTTGTTGATATACCAGCGGTGTAATCAACATAGCACGAACACTCAACTGATGGGCAACTGCTTGCAACTCTGGGGTTAAAGAGTCGTCAATTTTGCTAAATAGAACTTGATGGCCGTGAATTAATTGCTGTTTGTAGCGGTTCAATATCGGACAGTGCATTCCCAGTAATTTTTCTGCTTCTGGGGTAGCTTCACTACAGTAGGTAATGGAAATTTCTCGGTGGCTGTTTTCTTCCAAAATTACGCAGCGACTGACATTCAGGGATTCATGCAACTGATCTACCGTCGTCTGCAAGATTTGATCGACAACCATCGTATCTCGCATCACCTGAACAATTTGGTTAATGAGTGCAGCCTGTTTTGCTTGTTGTTCAACCTTTGTCAGTGCTGCTTGGAGTTCAGCAGTACGCTGCTCTACCTGGGTTTCTAGTTCCGCATTACGACTGCGTAGCAATTCAGTATTTTCGATTTGTAGTTGACGAATAGATTGCTGTGCGCGTTTGAGTCCTTTATAAATTTGGGCTGGTTGCAACAAACCCAATAAGTCTACCTGGGCGACGATTCCTAACAGAGAACTATGGACATTTTCCCGAAACTGAGATACTAATAGGGGCTGCATTTGCTCTTGCTGCATTTGCTGACAAGCACGCCACAGGGAATCTTCTGGGTTGAGGTGAGTTCCCAGCCTTCTCATAATAGCTGAAGCATGGGTTTGTGCTAAATCTATGCCGAGAGCTTGTGCTTGTAAAATCTTATGTTCTGTGACGATACCTGCGGGAATGATGCGGGAAATTTCTGCTACTTCGTACTCTACTCCCTC
Source organism: Microcoleus sp. CAWBG640 (assembly GCF_020883015.1). Lineage (NCBI taxonomy): Bacteria > Bacillati > Cyanobacteriota > Cyanophyceae > Oscillatoriales > Microcoleaceae > Microcoleus > Microcoleus sp. CAWBG640. Next base: position 35,626 of record NZ_JAHRFC010000034.1, on the reverse strand, counting down.
TCTCAGATTGTCGGTAATTAGCGCCCAACTTGCGAGATTTTGTACCATCAACTGAGCAGTTTTAAGTACGGAGGTATGTCTGGGTACGCTCAGGATTTGAGTTTTCATGACTTCTGCGACAGTGCCTAATTTGAGGAGATTAGCGCTTTGGAGATTTTCCAGGATACTTTCGGGAGTAACTATCCCCAAGAGTCGATCGCGATCGTCTACAATCGGCAGATAGGAAATTTGATGTTGGCGAAATATCAATAATGGCGTAAAAATATCTTGAGCTTCCGACAGCTTGAAAACCACTTGGGGCTGTCTCATCACATCAGCGATTTTGATCGGGCTTAAGCAAGTTATACCCGACGCCGCCAGACACATAGCATCTCTGGCAGTGAAAATTCCTGCCAGAGATGTTGTGCGATGATTGGAGGACTCCTCCACTACCAAAACGCAACCATTGTGTAAAAGTGACATCCTCTGGTTACTTTCTAGTTCATCGCCACTCTCAATAACCGTTGCTTGTGGGAACCAGAAACTATCCTCGCCATCTACTTGCCCCATCAAGCGCAGAACATCGAGGAGTGATGTTTGAGGTGCTACAGTTATGGGGTGGCGATCGATAGCTCGCTCTAGAGTTGGCAAGTCTTTAAGCTGCATGACGGATCATTTTATTAGTAAGTCTCCAAAAATAACTTTCGGAAAAAGTGGTTTTGCCATGAGATTTTCAGAGCGATCGCTATTTTATATTTATACTTTACAATCTCAATTATTTCATCAGTATATTTACTAGAAAGCTGACAGATCAAGGATGATAATCATCTCACTTGATAGTTCAACTTGGTAGTCTAGATCTGCTTATTTGAAGGTTTTTTGTAATTTTTATAAATCTTTAAATGTCATCCTCTTGGTTATTCCTTAATAATTGGTAAGGTGCGTCAGCCACTAGCATATTCACAACTAATAGAATTAGATGTAACTGACGCACTCTAGAGGTTGAGTATTTATCCCTAGGCAGAAAACGAATTGCCGCAGCTACAACTTTTAGCCGCGTTAGGATTGTGAAATCGGAAACCTCCACCCATCAAATCCTCTGAATAGTCCAAGGTGAGCTCGTTGAGATATTTTAAATGCTGAGGGTCGATCGCAATTTCAATGCCCTCCGACTCGCAAACATTGGCTTCTGAGTCGATCGCATCCTCAAAAGCCATGGTATAAGATAAACCGGAACAACCGCTAGATTCCACGCCTAGACGAAATAAAGCATTGGGGTTTGGATGCTTAGATTTGAGGCGCATTACTTCCTGAGCTGCGGTTTTGCTAAGATGAATCATTAATTTTGGGAATGGGGAATGGGGAATTGGGAATTGGGAATTGGGAATTGGGAATTGGGAATTGGGGAGGGAATTGGGAATTGGGAATTGGGAATTGGGAATTAGTTATTAGTTGCGGCTTATTACTAATTGTTTATTGCTTACTTGTTGGTGCGAATACCCTATGCCCTATGCCCTATGCCCTATGCCCTATGCCCTATGCCCTATCCCCAATTACCAGTTTATAGGTTATTTAGCCTTAGATTCAGTCCGGGCATAATCATCTTGAAAACGTACAATATCGTCTTCTCCCAGATATTCGCCATTCTGTACTTCAATTAAAATCAGGGGAATCACACCAGGATTTTCCAGACGGTGATTGATGCACTGAGGAACGTAGGTAGATTGATTAGTAAATAGAACTTGTTCATTTTCGCCGCAAGTAACTTTAGCAGTACCAGAAACCACGATCCAGTGTTCGCTGCGATGGTGGTGCATTTGGAGGCTGAGGCGATGTCCGGGCTTAACTTCTATACGCTTAATTTTATATCCTGGGCCTTCTTCAAGAGTTGTAAAAGAACCCCAAGGGCGCATTTCTGTGGCGGTAATTCCGTTGATTGCTATAGGTGCTTCTAGAGTAGATATTTGAGAAATTTCTTGAGTCTGAACCATGTTTTTACTCCTTCAGGATTGCTTGTTGAAGCTTTAGTAGACAAAGTTGGTTTTTGAGGTTAGCTAATTTGTGGTTAAAATTTAAGCTTACCTGCGCCGATGGATTAGCGAACGGTACATTTTTACTGCGAAGTCTGCTTTGCCCGATCGACCAGCCTTAACAACCATAGCAAAATCACCATAGTAGTTGTCACCTGTCATGGGTGCGATCGGGCAAATCTACATCAAATCTTTATCTGCGGCTGCTAGTTCTTTATTTAATGGGATTCTTATACTATTGTCAAGAACCGGCAAGATGCCTGTTCCACAAAGAGTAATTTTTATTGCGGGCAGTTGATCCTAGCCCGCCCGTAGAAGGCTTATTGAGAATGCTGCTGCAAAACTGCTAGCATCTCTTCATAGAAAGGTAGCCCTTGACTCTGGCTATCGCTGGCGGTGGCTAGGATTTGCAAGGTTTCGATCAGCGAGTACCGCGCCGCATCTACAATCAAATCGAGGAGTGGATGAATCCCTGAATCATCTTGTTGGGCTTGGGCGATCGCCTCAATATACGCAGCACGCACCTGATTAGATATAATCACAATGGGATATCCAGCCCGCAAGCTACAGCTTTTTTTCACTGCGGCGGACGAATTACTCTAATCAATTTACCTGTGAGATTTTCGACCGTAGAAATAGCTTCATTAATCAGTGTAGCTTGTCTCTCTGTATTCAAATCTTCTTTGCAAATAATGATACCATTGTGGTCAGGTTGCAAACGGTGCAGGTGTCTAAAATCATCCCAATTGCGCGTCAAAACGGCTCGATTGTGGCTAATAGCAAAAGCTAACACATCTTCATCAGGAATCCCCAGTCCACCATTTCCAGCTTCCTGCACTGTCAAAACATCGTGACCAAAAGTTCGCAGTAATTCCACGATTACCAGTGGAAAATTTTCATCTGCATAAAGACGCACCATTGGTCAATCTTCCTCATTTCTAGCGATTGCTGCTTCAATTTCCTCTGGGTGTGCCTCAGCATAAGCCCAAGCATTCGCCAAATCCGCTGCACTCAAATGGGGAAAGTCTTGCAAAATCCGCACATCATTTGCACCCAGAAGGCGATAATTTACCATCGACCAAATAGGTATGCGAGTGTTGGCAATTCTAGCATCCCCACCACACACGCCAGGAGTTTTTTCAATTCCTTGCCAAGTATTGCTTAAACTTTGGACTAATAGCTGTATTGCCTGAGTTTTTTCACTAGGAGTTAAGGCAAGGAGTTGTTTTTCTAATTCTTTCAGTGTCATTTTTTACAATCTCAATCATTATTACTTATCTCTCTTCTCTTCCTCTGCGTTCTCTGCGGTCTCTGCGGTTAAAAAATCTAAATATATTTAATTTATCATCTAATTAACCAACAAGCTGTTTTTAACTTATTTATGAACAGGCAAGATACCTATTCCACAAGAAAATTCACTCTTTGTGGAACAGGCATCTTGCCTGTTGCTGACAATGATGCAATATTTCACGTTTAACTATTTTTTCACGATCGCTCGATCGCACCAGCTTTGATTTTTTCCTGCATCTACCCAATGCAGTAAATCTATATATAATACATCATACTAGATCGATCGCCATCCCACGCTCTACTCTAGATCAAAATCTTTTCATCACTTTGAGAGACACATCAAAATGAACAACCACGGACTGCCACAAAAACAAGGGCTGTATGATCCGCAATTCGAGCACGATGCTTGCGGAGTCGGATTTATTGTACACGTCAAGGGTAACAAATCCCACGAAATAGTCGAACAGGCACTGACAATCCTACTCAACCTCGACCATCGGGGCGCCTGCGGCTGCGAAGCCAATACCGGAGACGGCGCGGGCATTTTGATGCAAGTGCCCCACAAGTTTCTCAAAAAAGTCGCAGCAGCCCAAAACATCGAACTTCCAGAAGTTGGCGAGTACGGCGTTGGCGCAATTTACTCGTCACCAATTCAAACTGAACGGGAAAACGGGCAACGCATTTTTGAGGAAATCGCCGCCGAAGAAGGCTGTCCCGTGTTAGGTTGGCGCGATGTCCCGACAGATAACTCGTCCCTGGGCGACACCGCCAAATTCAGCGAACCCTTCATGCAGCAAGTGTTCGTCAGCCGCGCCGCAGGTATGGACGAGGCAGCTTTTGAGCGCAAACTCTACGTCATTCGCAAACGGGCACATAATGCGATTCGCAGGACTAACGTAGACCCCTACTGGTATAATTCCACACTTTCCTGCCGGACGATCGTCTACAAGGGAATGCTGATGCCCGTGCAAGTCGGAGATTACTATCCCGAACTGCATGACCCAGACATGGAAAGCGCTCTAGCCCTAGTTCACTCGCGCTTCAGCACCAATACTTTTCCGAGTTGGGAGCGATCGCACCCTTACCGCTACATCGCCCACAACGGCGAAATTAACACCATGCGCGGCAACATCAATTGGATGAACGCGCGGCAATCGATGTTCGAGTCGGAACTATTCGGCGATGACTTGAAGAAAATCCCGAATTTAATCAATGTCGATGGTAGTGACTCCACTATTTTTGATAATGCCTTAGAATTGCTGACTTTGGCCGGGCGTTCTTTGCCTCATGCCATCATGATGATGATTCCCGAACCTTGGACAGCCCACGAGTCGATGAGTGATGAGAAAAAGGCTTTCTACGAATACCATTCCTGCTTGATGGAACCTTGGGATGGGCCGGCTTCCATCGCCTTTACGGATGGTACATCGATCGGGGCTGTGCTCGATCGCAATGGTTTGCGTCCTTCTCGCTACTGTATCACCAAAGATGACTTAGTAATTATGGCATCGGAAGCGGGTGTTTTGCCGATCGCACCGGAACGAATTCTTTCAAAAGGCCGTTTGCAACCGGGCCGGATGTTCCTGGTAAATACAGCAGAAGGCCGCATCGTTTCTGATGATGAAATCAAACATCAAATCGCTTCGGAACATCCGTACCGCGAGTGGATTGACCAGCACATGGTGGAAATTGCTAAATTACCAGATGCGGAAGTAGTGGCAGAATCCAACCCAGTGCCTTTATTACAGCAGCAAATGGCTTTTGGCTACACCTTTGAAGAACTCCGGTTGTTGTTAGCGCCGATGGCACGAGATGGGGTGGAAGCTGTCGGCGCAATGGGCGCGGATACGCCGCTGGCTGTTTTATCGAACAGGCAAAAGTTGCTTTATGAATATTTCCAACAACTGTTTGCTCAAGTTACGAATCCGCCCATTGATTCGATCAGAGAAGAGATTGTCACTTCTGCCGAAACAACGATCGGATCTGAACGCAATTTGCTCAAACCGGAACCAGAAAGCTGTCACTTGATTGAGTTGAAAACACCAATTCTCAGCAATGAAGAATTGGCTAAACTCAAACAGGTTTATGAGGGCAATTTCAAGTCTGTTACCGTGCCGATTTTGTTTGACCCCAAAACAGGAGTAAAAGGTCTGGAACAGGCGCTAGAAGATGTTTTTGCAGCAGCAGATAGCGCGATCGCCTCTGGGGTGAATATCCTGATTTTGAGCGATCGGGGAATCAATGCCGAAAACGCTCCAATTCCGGCGCTGCTAGCAGTTGCAGGCCTCCACCACCACCTGATCCGCCAAGGTACGCGGACGCGGGCGGGACTGGTGCTCGAATCCGGGGAACCGAGGGAAGTTCATCACTTTGCAACTTTAATCGGCTACGGTTGCGGTGCGATCAATCCGTATTTGGCCTTCGAGACGATCGCCGATTCGATCCGCCAAGGTTTGCTGGTAAATGTTGATACCAAGACAGCTAGCAAAAACTACGTGAAAGCCGCAACTAAAGGCGTGACCAAAGTTGCCTCAAAAATTGGGATTTCGACAATTCAAAGTTACCGTGGTGCTCAGATATTTGAGGCGATCGGCTTAAACAAATCCGTAGTCGATAAATACTTCACCTGGACAGCATCGCGGATTGCAGGAGTAGACCTCGAAGTCGTCGCCCAAGAAGCGATTTTACGCCATACTCACGCATTCCCCGATCGCCCATCCAGCGGACACACCCTTGATGTCGGCGGCGAATATCAATGGCGCAAGGAAGGCGAGGCTCATTTGTTCAGCCCGCAAACTATTCACGCCCTGCAACAAGCAGTACGCGAGGGAAGTTATCCGCTTTTCAAACAGTATTCCGGGCTGGTTAACGAACAAAGTCAACAGCATTTTACCCTACGCGGTTTGTTGGAATTCAAGCAGCGGGAATCGATTCCGATTGAGGAAGTTGAGCCGATCGAATCTATTATCAAACGCTTCAAAACTGGGGCGATGAGTTACGGTTCGATTTCCCAAGAAGCCCACGAATCTTTAGCCATAGCGATGAACCGCATCGGTGGCAAATCGAACACTGGTGAAGGTGGCGAAGATCCGGAAAGATATACTTGGACAAACGATCGCGGTGACTCGAAAAACAGTGCGATCAAACAAGTTGCTTCCGGGCGTTTTGGCGTTACCAGCTTGTATCTTTCCCAAGCGCGGGAACTCCAAATCAAGATGGCGCAAGGGGCAAAACCCGGAGAAGGCGGGCAGTTACCCGGTAAAAAAGTATACCCGTGGATTGCCAAAGTACGGCACTCAACTCCCGGTGTCGGCTTGATTTCGCCTCCTCCTCACCACGACATTTATTCGATCGAAGATTTGGCAGAATTGATTCACGACTTGAAAAATGCCAACCGGGAAGCGCGGATTAGCGTCAAATTGGTGTCGGAAGTGGGGGTAGGGACGATCGCAGCCGGTGTCGCCAAAGCCCACGCTGATGTGGTGCTGATTTCAGGCTATGACGGCGGTACAGGCGCGTCACCGCAAACTTCGATCAAACACTGCGGATTGCCTTGGGAGTTGGGATTGGCCGAAACTCACCAAACCCTGGTACTCAACAATCTCCGCAGCCGAATCGCCGTTGAAACCGACGGACAACTCAAAACAGGCCGCGATGTAGCAATTGCTGCACTGCTTGGTGCAGAGGAATTCGGTTTTGCCACCGCGCCGCTGGTAACTTTGGGCTGCATTATGATGCGCGTGTGCCACCAGAACACTTGCCCCGTGGGTGTTGCAACCCAAGACCCCCTGCTGCGGAAAAACTTCACCGGAGATCCTGAACACACGGTAAACTTTATGACATTCATCGCCCAAGAAGTCCGGGAAATCATGGCGCAGTTGGGCTTCCGCACGCTGAATGAAATGGTGGGGCGCACCGATGTTTTGGAAGCGCAACAAGCGGTGGAACACTGGAAGGCTAAGGGTTTGGATTTCTCGAACATCCTGTATCAGCCGGAAGTTGGGGCGGATGTCGGGCGCTATTGTCAGATGGCGCAGGATCACGGTTTGGAAAAGTCGATCGACCTTAGTGTACTGCTGGATTTGTGCAAAAGTGCGATCGAGAACGGCACACCAGTCAAAGCAACTCTCCCAATCACCAACGTCAACCGCGTTGTCGGCACAATTCTCGGCAACGAAATCACCAAACGCCACTGGGAAGGCTTACCCGATGACACGGTGCACCTGCACTTCCAAGGTAGCGCTGGGCAAAGCTTTGGCGCATTCGTACCCAAAGGAGTCACCCTAGAGCTCGAAGGCGAAGCCAACGACTATTTAGGCAAAGGCCTCAGCGGTGGCAAAATCGTCTTGTACCCGTCGTCAGTTGCCACCTTCGTCGCAGAAGAAAACGTGATTGTCGGCAACGTAGTGCTTTACGGAGCGACATCTGGCGAGGTTTTCATCCGAGGGATGGCCGGCGAACGTTTTGGGGTGCGTAACTCCGGCGTGAATGCGGTAGTTGAGGGTGTGGGCGATCACGGTTGCGAGTACATGACTGGCGGCAAAGTTGTAGTTTTGGGTGCCACCGGGCGCAATTTTGCAGCGGGAATGAGTGGCGGTGTTGCTTACATTTTGGATGAGGCGGGTGATTTTGCTACTCGCTGCAATATGTCGATGGTGGGATTGGAAAAGTTGGAGGATGTTGAGGAAATTAGCGATTTGCGGCAGTTGATTGAGACTCATTTCGATTTGACTGGAAGTGCGAAAGCGGCGAAGGTTTTGGCAAATTGGGATGCGATGTTGCCGGTGTTTGTGAAGGTGATGCCGATGGATTATAAGCGAGTGTTGCAGGCCATTGAAAGGGCGATCGCTGCGGGTTTGAGCGGTGATGATGCGCTGACGGCGGCTTTTGAAGAAAATGCTCGTGATGTCGCTCGGATTGGGGGTAGCTAGGCTATAATGAGGAATGGGTAATGGCTGTTACTAAGCAGCAATTACCTGTTCCTCGTTATCGATCGATTACAAACTATCAACTATAAATTACCCATGCCAGCACAAAAAAATGTCAGGTCACAAAACATCAGTATTGCTGTTGTTGGTCATACCAATACCGGAAAAACTACTCTCATTAGAACTTTGATGAAAACTTCTATTGGAGAAGTTGGAGATTCAGCCAATGTTACAAAAAAAGGGCAATCCTATTTTTTCGAGGGTCTCCAAGCAACATTTATAGATACTCCGGGATTTCAGTATGCCTCTAATGTAATGATGTACCTTGACTCATTGAATGAAAATCCTGAGTTCAAGATGCCACAGAGTTGGCAAGAAAAAATGGTCTATGATATGAACGCAATAGCTTCGATAGAATCCAGCGATCTAGTTTTATATGTAGCTAGTCTAAGTGTTGTACCTGATGATAGTTACAAGGATGAAATTGCAATTATCAAGAAAAAATGTTCAAAGGTTGTAGCTGTTATCAATCAATACAAAAAGCAACTTGAAGCAAGCGATAAGATATCTGTTGAAAATCGAGTCGCTCAATGGAAAAATATGTTTAGAGAACATTCAATTAATGATGTGATTGTTTTTGATGCTCATTGGGATAATCCTGTCAAAGTAAAGGGAATTTATGACAGCATTTTAAATATACTTGATTGTGAGGAAAAATCGCGTTTTACTGAAGGTTTAAAACGATTTAATGAGAGACAGTCAGAAATCAGGAAAGAGGCTTGTAATTTGTTGTCTGTTTTTATTATTGAACCGTATCAGGGAAAACCAATTTTGACTATTCCCAAAGCAGAATTCAATAATGAGCATAAACGCGAAATAGCAAAGGAAAAAATCGCAGACAAGATCGACAGCTCGTTTGCTGCATTCATTTATAATATCACCTATCTATACAAGGTAGCAGCAGAAAATCCCACTACTCCAAAAGAGCAGTTGGGTCTAGACTTCCAGACAGATCATAACTGGATGAATCGCCTCAGTATGGGTTCTGGATTAGCAGCAGTTGCGGCAGGTTTCTTCTCTTTTTCAATGGCTGTTGTTGGAGCAGGAGTTGTGGGTGTATTGAGTGGCGGGGCAGGTATTGTAGGTGGAGCAATTGCAGGGGCGCAGATAGGAGCATCTGTGGGGGCTGCTTTAGGTAGCTTTGCTGTTTTTTATGAGGAGCAGGATACTGTGAATATCAACATTGAAGTAGAGCAAATGAGAACTATTTTAGTTAAAGCAATTGCTCTTATATGGGGATCATCAAATAATGGTTATGGACGAGGTAGATATCTTACAGCTAATGAAGGTGAACAGATTGAGAAGCAAATTTCTATAATACAACCTTTATTAGGATCTAAAATAAATTTGGCTAGGGCTGATAAAAACACCATAATAAAACATTGCGAGAAAATCCTTGACTATCTGGAAAATGAAATTGAGTAAAGCTTGTGAAAGCAGTAGTTGACTACGAATCAAGAATTGCATATCTTTAACATAAAGACAAAGGTAGACCATGAAAGCAATTGAAACCACCGGAAAAATTGACAATCGAGGGCGACTTTCTCTCGATCGCCCCCTTGCGCTTGCCAACTACAGCCACGTTCGGATTATTGTCTTAATACCAGAAGGCACTGACATAGATCGAGATGATGACCCCATCGAAACTGTCATCGAAGGGCTTCAGCAAGGCTTCCATGAAGCAATTACCGGACAAACTCTCCCTTTGTCTCAACTGTGGGACGGCATCGATGATAATCGATCGAACTAGCTATTTATGAAAATTGCCAATAGCGATCGCGCAATTATTGAGCCATCAAAGTTGACTGACTATCTACTTAATATAGAACATAAGCGAGGAGGGACTAAAGCAAAACTGTTAATTCAATGCGGATATTCTCAAGAAAATTGGCAGCAATTAGAAACGGATATTCGCGATGCTCACCTGTCCGCAGATGTTGATGTCGTTAAGGACACAGGATACGGAACGCGATATGAAATTAGCGCCTATCTCTCGACACCTGTTGGCAGACAACTTCTTGTCAGGACGGTTTGGCAAATAGATAGAGGGACTGATTTTCCCCGTTTGATTACGTTGATTCCCGATTAAAAAGTTAACAGAGGACAATATGAACTATCAACTTTATTCAGATGTCATCTTGCTGTGCAACTTTCCCGAAGAAGGACTTTATCCCGGCGATATCGGTACGGTGGTCGAACAGCATCACGTTGAAGGACTAGAAACAGGTTATAGCGTTGAGTTCTTCGATCTGTTGGGAAACACTGTAGCAGTTGCCACGCTACCTGGAAGTTATTTGCGATCGCCCACAAGTGCAGATAGACCTACAGTTAGACTGGTTAATAGTTTTGCTGCGTAAGTAGAGGAAATAGTGCAATCGAGATGACGATCGCAAGTCCAGGAAGGCGATCGTGGAAAAATAGTGGCGATCGACTCAAATTGTCGCAACTGAGAGTAGAATTGAATATCTAGTTTCCATAGAGCAACGCCGCTTTGAGCCAGATTCAAATCTTAAACTTACAAAGCCTTAGCCAGGGACTCCCTGCGATTACACCTGCCTTTGGAGCCGCGATCGCAGAAGCAGGTGCGATTTGTCTAACCGATGAAGCTCACCAACCAGGAGTAACACTTAAAGTTGAGGGAGAATTTTCTGCCACATTCAAGTTAGATTGGCAGCCAGTCACCGAGCAAACCCGACGATGTTGGAATGACGAAGAATATACTACCGAGCAGGCTGCTTATGGAATCGCATTCCTGTTAATTCTCCAATTAACAAATCTCACAGTCATTGAACGCTCTCGCAAAGGAACTGGATTTGACTATTGGTTAGGAAATCAAAATTCATCTACCACACTGCCATTTGAGCGAATGGCTCGGCTAGAGGTTTCTGGAATTCGCAAAGGCAATCGAAGTCAAATCAATACTAGAGTCAAGCTGAAAACTGAACAAACCCGCACATCAGACGCACAAGGCTTGCCAGCGTATATCATTGTAGTAGAGTTCAGCCGACCGATTTCTATTATTAGTGCCAAGCAAAATCCTGAAGGAACCGTACTCCAATGAGCCAGATTCAATCGCTCCACAAACAAGCAATGGATTTAGCCGAAGCAGCGGCAGTCGCTCGCTTAAGAGGTGCGTTGGAGTTGGCTGCACAATTCACGCGCCAAGCCTTTGAACAAGAAACTCAGGCCGCAGCCTTAATCGCTAGCGCCCTTGATGCTGAACCCACTCGTTCAGTGCTTCACCGCAGCGCAGCATCTTTAGCGATTGAATGTGGCGAATTACGAATAGCAGAACGTCTAATTGCAACTGCGTTATCTGGCAATCCCCCGGCAGAGATTGCTGAAGAACTCAAAGATTTATTCATCCAGATTAACTTGAGCCAATATCTGAAACGTCAAGGAATCCACATCGACATTAAGGAACTGCGAGGACTGGTAAATCAATAGCACTCGTTGAAGGACTAGCCCACCCGGCGGTTGAAACCGCGACTACATAAACAAAGTCTGCCTCCGCAGACTAAGAGATAAAAGAGGTATTTTGGATTGTGACTGCTAAATTAAAGCCACTCGAATAAAATGACAAAAAAAGGTACAACAAGTGGCAGACCCTTCAATCCATCAAAAGCGGGCGGGAAAATTCTCAACTTATCTTATCAAAATGTTAAAATTACTGATAAAGGCGTTGCCTTAGTTGAAGCTCATGTTCGGAGATTTAATCCAGTTGGTGAACCTGAACTAAGAATGGTAGAAAGGTTAAGAAATATCGCCACCGAAACCCTTGTCGCTGAACCTGTTGATTTACGCTTCTATACTCACGAGTTGCGCGAGTATCTGAGGTATAAAAAACTCGGCTATCCAACGGGACAGCCAACAAACCCCGACGATGCTTATGAACTTTGGAACAATGCTCACACAGCTACTCTTGAAGATTATAAATTAAAAGAAGGATTCGGCGTTTTATTTCATCCAAGCGTAGAGGAATTTTTATGAAAAACCTAACTCAATTAACCCAGCTTGAATTAGTGCTACTGGAATTAGTAGCTAAAGGTCAAGGAAAGTGGAGTTGGTACGAACTCGCGAATGCACTTTCTCGTCGCGATGTACCGCGAGAACCTGACATGATGGTTGTCTTAAAAAAACTGGCTGCTGATGGCTTGGTTCAACGATATGTAGAAACAAATTCGCCTCGTGACAGATGGGAATTAACCCCTGTCGGTTTTATTGTGTTCGCAGACGCAAAAGCAGATAGTCAAAGCAGAATTATACGTTATGCAGTTGCGATCCAGAAATCTGAAAGCAATTATTCTGCTTATGTTCCAGATTTACCGGGATGCGTAGCAATAGGTGCAACTATCGAGGAAGTAGAACAAGAAATTAAAGCAGCAATAGTTGTTTATTTAGAAGAGTTGCGTCAATCTGGTTCGTCTATTCCTGAAGCTAGAACTTTATGTAAATATGTTGAGGTATAAATTGGTCGATCGCAAACAAGTAGAGTAAATAGTAGAATGGATAAACTAACCGAATATCCCAAGCTAATCAAACGGATTTTAACCGAGTATGTAGAATTGTCTAATCGCCGTCCTCAACCAGACATCGAGACATTCTTAATTACCGACGAACAAAACGGTCATTATATGTGGATGAATCTGGGCTGGCAAAAGGGAGAACGAATTACCGGGATGACTGTATATGTTCGGATTCGCGATCGCAAATTCTGGATCGAAGAAGACTGGACAGAAGATGGAATTGCAACGGATTTGGTGCGTGCAGGAGTTCCCAAGGAAGATATTGTGTTAGCATTTCACGAACCTGGGATGCGGCAATACACAGATTTTGCAGTAGCTTCGTAGCCTTTTATGAAACTTGGAATTGCTGTTGGGCCACCCATTTGATATAATATTGTTACTAGATTGTAGAATAGCAATCAAAAAAAAGGGATAATTATGACCGTAGAACAAACCATTTTGGAAAATGTGAAGGTCTTATCGCCAGACCAGCAACAAGAAGTCTTAGCTTTCATCAAATTCTTGCAGTCCGATAAATGGGAAGATATCTATAAAGGACGCTTCCAAGAACTGCAACAAGAAATTCGTCAAGATACTGACATCGATCGCGATGATGACCCCATTGAAACAGTCCTCGAAGGGATTCAGCAAGGCTTCCATGAGGCAATTACCGGAAAAACTCTCCCTTTGTCTCAACTGTGGGATGGAATCGATGACAATTGATCCAAAACCGATCGCAATTGAACTCACCCCTCGATTTCAAAGAGACTTGCGAACTTTAGGCAAACGCGATCGCAACATTCGCAACGACATTGAACCTGTAATCGAACAACTTCAAGCGGGGGAACTTCCGGGCGATCGCATTCCGGGAATGGAGTACGAAATTTTCAAAGTCAGAATTAAGAACAGCGACATTCAAAAAGGCAAAAGCGCGGGCTACCGTGCTATTTATTACCTCAAAACTAGCGATTCGATCGTTTTGGTGACTATCTATTCTAAATCAGACCTATCAGATATCGCCAAGCTATCTCTCAAAATTGATTGGCAAACCATCCTGAAATACCAGCAATTCCCCCGGCTGAATCTTCGTCCAATTTTCATCATCCGTAAGTGGCAAAGTAGCAATTACAGCCACGCGATCGCCCTCGTTGGTCAATTCCCGAAAATCCACCGTCACATCCTCATCGATCGAGTGGGCGCTAGCAAAAGGTGCTTGTCTCACAATATAATGCAGGTTGGTAGAACAATGCACAAACAAATGTTCTCCATCGGAAAGTAAATAATTAAAAATTCCGTAGTCTGCTAAACTTTTAGTAATTTCATTCAGCACTGGATAAAGTTCAGTTAAATCAGGCTTATATTCAGGAAAAGTCGATCGCAATTTTTCCAATATCAAACAAAACGCTTTTTCACTGTCAGTTTTACCCACAGGCTTGTAAAACCCAGCACTTTCAGGATTGAAATTTTCCAGATTTCCGTTGTGAGCAAACACCCAATAGCGCCCCCAAAGTTCCCGCCCAAAAGGATGGCAATTTTCCAGAACAATGTCACCTTGAGTAGCTTTACGGATGTGAGCAATCACGTTAGTTGAATGAATGGGATAGCGACGCACTAAATCAGCCACTGGAGAACTAATCGCTGGTTTAGAATCTATAAAAATGCGGCATCCTAAACCCTCAAAGAAAGCGATTCCCCAACCATCTTGATGAATGTCAGTTTTGCCACCCCTGGCCGAAAAACCCTCAAAAGAAAAGCATATATCTGTGGGAACGTTACAGTTCATTCCTAGTAATTGGCACATAACGGTTAATTTTAGGAAGTTAGGAATATTGATGTCTCCCACAAAGATAGTCAACAACAGGTTGTTGAGTCCTGTTCCACAGTAATTATGGGAGATGTTGATTGATGTCGCAGCTATTGGTCGCTACGGACTGACAATGATAGTATTATAGTAGTCAAGAATCTAGAATTTCTCAAAAAGTCATAAAAATTAGGGATAATCAATCCTATAGAGAGAGAAATAGCATATCATGACTAAATAGAGGATGATGTTAGTTGGCGATAATCCTCTATTTCTGCGATCGCAAAACTTCCGATATACAGCTCATGGTAAAACCGACCACAATTTTGACGAAACTTCCTTTTTCCAATCCAGCGAACCGAAAATTATCCCTGCAAACCCTCCTGATCGTTCCCTTTGTCCTACAAATCTTCGCCGCCGTAGGCTTAACCGGATATTTATCATTCCGCAACGGACAAAAAGCCATTAACGACTTAGCCAATCGACTCAGCAACGAAGTTAGCGATCGCATCCATCAGCACCTAGACACCTATCTAGCAACACCTCAACAAATCAATCAAATTAATGCCGATGCTATTAAATTAGGACAATTAGACTTACAAAACTTTCCTAAAGTAGGACATTTTTTTTGGAAAGAAATGCAGGTATTTAATGTTGGCTACATCTTCTACAGTTCAGCCAAAGGTAACTATGTTGGTTCTGGATATTTCCTCGATCCCGGAAAAGTAGCTATTGATGAACTTTCCGCCAAAACTAAAGGTAAAACTCACAGTTACCATACAGATGGGCAAGGAAATCGCATTCATTTGGAGTATGTATATGATTACGAGCCTCGGAACGATCTGGTGTATAAACAAGCCATCCGTTCGAGAAAACCGATTTGGAGTAAAATTACTAATTGGGAAGGTTTCCCCGAAATTTTATCTATTGCTTCCGGCTATCCCATATACAATAATAACAGTTTACAAGGTGTTTTGGTTGTTGATATCCGCCTTTCTCAAATCAGCAATTATCTGCGAAAAATAGCAGTTAGTTCTTCCGGTAAAATTTTTATTATAGAGCGCGACGGTATGCTGGTAGCGAGTTCGTCTCAGGAACATCCTTTTAAAATAACTAACAAAAAAGCCGAGAGAATTAATGCTGTAAATAGTAGCGAAACTTTAATTAAATCCACAGCTACTTATTTGAATAAAACCTTTGGTAGTTTTCGGGAAATCACAGAAAATCATAACTTACAATTTACCGAGAAAGGTCGTCGCCAATTTGTCCGTACAGCACCTTGGCAGGATAAATTTGGTTTAGACTGGCTAGTAGTAGTTGTCGTTCCCGAATCTGACTTTACAGAACAAATTAACGCCAATACTCGCACTACAATTGGGCTGTGTGCGGGAGCATTGTTAGTAGCAGTTTCCTTGGGGATTTGTACCTCTCGCCGCATTATCCAATCTATCTTTCGGATTGTCACCGCGTCCCAAGCGATCGCTGCGGGAGAATTAGACCAAAACGTGCCTGGATCGAGCATTACAGAAATAGGAATTTTAGCCACTTCTTTCAACAGGATGGCAGAGCGGCTGCGGGAATATTTCATAACTCTCAAAACCACTAATGAACAATTAGAAAATAGAGTAGAACAACGCACCAAAGAACTTTCGGAAGCTCTTTACAACCTTCAAACAACTCAATCCCAATTAGTCCAAACTGAAAAAATGTCTAGTTTAGGGCAAATGGTGGCAGGCATTGCCCATGAAATTAACAATCCAGTCAACTTTATTCATGGTAACATCACCTGTACTAAAGAATATATTGAAGAACTACTAGAAATAATTAGTCTCTACGAAAAACACTATCCCAGCCCTGGGGCTGAAATTCAAAAATCTTTAGCAACTTGCGATTTAGATTTCGTGAAAGAGGACTTACAAAAAATTATGGATTCCATGCAAGAAGGAACGAATCGCATCACAGATATTGTGCTGAATTTGCGAAACTTTTCTCGACTAGACGAATCAGAATTGAAACCAGTTGACCTGCGCTCTGGTTTGGAAAGCACTCTGATGATTTTACAACATCGTTTGAGAGCGACTGAGCAAAAACCTGCAATTGAAGTGATTAAAAACTATGGCATTTTATCAAAAGTAGAGTGTTATCCTGGTTTATTAAACCAAGTTTTTATGAATATTTTGAGTAATGCGATCGACGCTGTTCAACAATCAAAAATGGATGAAATTAACAATAATCCAACTATTGTAATTTCTACGGAAATGACCCCGGAAAATTTGGCGATAGTCAGAATTAGAGATAATGGGTTGGGTATAAAAGAAAATTTAATATCTAAGATATTCGATCCCTTTTTTACCACAAAACCTGTAGGAAAAGGTACAGGATTAGGATTGTCGATAGCTTATCAGATTGTCCGAGATAAACATCAAGGAGATCTGATTTGCACTTCTACACCAGGAGCAGGTACGGAATTTGCGGTCGTACTCCCTCAAAATATTAGAACCCGCCAAAATGATTTGTCAAATTAAATTTAGTTTAAAAAAGAGCGCCTAACCACAGACCGGGGATGATATGATGGTAGGAGTGATTTGTTTTTTCAGTTGCAATAAATACTAAGATAGATGGCTGAATTCTTAACCGCTGCATTATATAAGTTCGTTGAATTATCGGATTTTGCCGAGCTCAGAGCACCGCTGCTCGCCTGCTGCGAGGCAAATCAAGTCGTTGGTACTATTCTGCTTGCCCAAGAAGGCATCAATGGGACGATCGCAGGTGCACCCGAAAGCATCTATGCAGTGCTGGCATTCCTGCGAAGTGACAGCCGTTTTGCGGATTTGGTACACAAGGAATCCTACTCAGAAAAATTACCGTTTTATCGCCTCAAGGTACGCTTGAAGCGGGAAATTGTCACGATGGGTGTACCTGATATTAATCCTAACCACATGGCTGGTCAATATGTCAAGCCCGAAGAGTGGAACAAACTGCTTGATGATCCTGATGTTGTCGTGGTTGATGTGCGTAATGACTACGAAGTGTCGATCGGCACTTTTAAAGGTGCGATCGATCCTAAAACAAAAAGCTTTTCGGAATTACCAGAATGGGTACTTAAAGAAACGGCGTTACGGGAAAAACCCAAGGTAGCCATGTTCTGCACAGGTGGGATTCGGTGCGAGAAATCTACTGCTTTTTTACGTCAGGTAGGTTTTGATGAAGTCTATCATCTGGAAGGCGGAATTTTGAAATATTTAGAAACTGTCCCGGAAGCAGAAAGTCGTTGGGAAGGTGAATGTTTTGTCTTTGATGAACGTGTGACAGTTGGTCAGGGATTAAAGCCCGGTGACTATGAACTTTGTCGCGCTTGCCGCCACCCGATTAGTCAGGAAGATCGAGCTTCGGAATTATTTGTATTAGGGATGAGTTGTCCTCATTGCTATGGTACAAAAACGGAAGCACAGAAACAAAGTTTATCCGAACGGCAACGTCAGATTGAGTTGGCTAAGAGTCGCCACCAAAAACATATTGGTGCGCGTTATCATGCTCAGGAAAAACCCGATGATAGCACAAGATGAAGCTATTTCAAATTACCCAATTTTGTATTCTTTTCGCCGCTGTCCCTATGCTATGCGGGCGCGTTTGGCGTTAGTTGTGAGCGGGATGGTGTGTGAGTTACGGGAGGTTGTCTTGCGCGACAAACCCCAGGAAATGTTGGATGTATCTCCCAAAGGTACAGTGCCTGTATTAGTCGATCGCGATGGACGGGTATTTGACGAGAGTATTGACATCATGTTTTGGGCTCTGGAGCAACACGATCGTGAACAATGGTTAACGCCAGAGCAAGGTTCTGTTGAGCAAATGCTGGAATTAATCGATAAATGCGATCGGGGTTTTAAATATGATTTAGACCGTTATAAATACCCTAATCGTTATGAAAATACTGATGCAATTGTTCATCGAACAGAAGGTTATTTATATCTGGAATTACTCAACTCACGGTTAAGGGAGACCAGATATTTGTTTGGGAATCGTGTGGCTTTGGCAGATAGGGCGATCGCCCCTTTTGTTCGTCAATTTGCTCATACTGATTTAGGATGGTTTAACCAACAGCAATTACCACATTTGCAGGCTTGGTTAAGTGACTTTTTACACTCGGAAATTTACAATCAGATTATGCAGAAATATCCGAAATGGGAATCCGGGAATGAATGCGTTGTTTTTCCTTAACTCAAGTGCAAGTTATGACAAGTAATCAGTCTGCATTAGCTAAATTACTATGTGGAAATTTAGTCCCTGATAGAGGAGGTATTGATGAGGTACTAAGTCATTTATCATTGTCAATAGATAATGTTGTTATAGAGCTTATAAGACTAGAATCCTTAACTCCTAACCAAATTTCATTATTTGCCCCTTTTTTAGGAAGAAGTATACTAGAATTGGGATGTACGGCACTGATTGCGAGGCTCGATCCTTTTAGAGTTCTCCTGATTAGGGAATATCAAAAGCAGCCCAATTATCTAGATAGTCTAATGGATAAGCCTAATAAGTCGTCTATACGTTGGCAAGGTGATGTTTTCGCAGACAAGGTGACTGATATTTTGGCTGATAAATCACTGCAAAACCCTACTAGAGCTTTGCTTGGAGATTATTATAAGACACTAATATGGTCTGCTAACTTTGATGAGCTACAGGATGCAATTAGAGATGTCAGTGGGGATGAATGGATAATCGATCTGAGACAAAAAGATTTTGCAAGATTCTATAATGAAACTTTAAGCGATTTTTCAAGTCTATACTCTAAGCTTTCAAAAGGAATACATCATGAACTGGTAATTCCTTTAAGTTCAGCCTTTGATCAAGAAACAACTAGACTTCTGATACAGAAAACTGTTCGTAATATCGCTACCCTTGGCTTATTTGTTTCTGTAGTCAGTCATACAGTGAATAAACTCGATATTCAAGAAGCGATAGCAGCGTATAAAGAAATTCAAGAAATTGGAGTTTTATAATGGTTAATCTTATTTCTGAAAATCCATCCCTGATATTAGCCGCAGAAGACTGTCCGGCTGAAGACTTTGAACAACTGCATTATTTTTCAAAACAAGAGCAGCGTTTTATTTCTAATTTAATTGCTCATGGTCCAGTGTTACTAAAAGGCCCACGCGGCAGTGGGAAAAGTGCGCTGATGATCGAAGCATCGAGAAGAATGTATCCTGCAAACCCTCTAAGCTCTGCATTTGGAATATACATCAGTCTTCGTCATCTTGAATTACTCAGAAGTGAAGGTGAAAAGTATGAAAGAATGTTATGTCAACTAATAATTGATGCAGTAAATCAAACAATTATCAAAACAGCGGATATTTTTGAGTTTTATCCTCTGCCAAATATCACATCACTTCAAAGAGAATTATCTAGTTTATCGATTGCATCTCGGAAAAGAATAGTTATTTTATTTGATGACGCGGCTCACATTGGTCGGGAAGCCCCGCTCCATGAATTTTTCGATATATTTAGGACTTTATCAAGCAGTATAATATCATGCAAAGCTGCTATTTACCCTGGAGTTACTAAGTTTGGAACAAGGTTTGATGTATATAATGATGCTACTGTGATCGATGTTTCAAGGAATGATGAACTAGAAGGGTACAATGCTAACTTTACTGAGATAATTAAAAAACGGTCTTTTATGGGAATTCCTCAAGAGTCTTTCTCTGGTGAGCTTAATGTAGAAAACGTTGCTGGGTTTATGGGACGGGCTGTACTTGGAAACATGAGAGGGTTTATATTTGCATGGAATCATCTATCTAAAAACTGTAAAGATGGCAAAAAGATTAGTTACGCAAATCTCACAAAAACACTGATAGATATTGCCAGTAATTATTATTGGCCATTGATTGAAGAGCTGAAGCCAAAACTGGGTATATATGCACCAATGATCGAGCCGGCAACTGATATTGCGGAATTGATATTTCGGGAAGCTGGTGAGGATAATAAGCAGGATGTACTTATTTTAATGGAGATTGCACAACGTCTGTCAAAGCCATTAGAACTACTGGAATATACTGGGTTTATTTCAATCCGAGATGTTTCACGGGCAATGAAATCGAGAGGAAGAGGAACAAGATATAGCTTGAATCTATGCACATTGTTAGAAAAGATTCATGGAGCTAGAGTGACTCGCGAAATTTATAGTAGGTGGTTAAATGAAAGTAATGAGAGAAATGAGTCCTTAGAATTACACAAAGCAAGTGAATTGTTTAAGATGCAATTGCCTGAATTACTTAAGGATGGCGAGATGCTAATCTTCAATGAAGATATTAGCAAACTAAAAAAATCTAACGCATATCCTTATGGACTCACACAGGATAAAATAGATATACTCAAAGCTGCCAATTATAATACTGTATCTGCATTGGCAGAAGCTAGCGACAAGTCTTTATTAGCTTTGAATGACATAGGGGAGGCAACATTAAAGCGAATTCGCAGTACAGTTGCTCAAGCAATCTGGATGTAATAAAAAGCCAATAAAGTTCTTGAGTCGGATTTCTGCTTTGTCTCCAAATTGTATACACTAATCAACATCCTGTATCTAAATCCAAATGGAAACTAAACCACCTCTACCACCTTTTACCTTAGAAACTGCTAAAATTAAAGTTCAAGCCGCAGAAGATGCTTGGAATAGCCGCAATCCAGAACGAGTAGCCTTAGCTTACACCGAAGATTCACAGTGGCGAAATCGTGCCGAATTTTTCAGTGGAAGAGCAGAAATCAAGGCTTTCTTAAAACGCAAATGGGCAAAAGAATTAGACTATCGTTTGAAAAAAGAACTATGGAGTTTTACAGACAATCGAATTTCTGTGCGCTTTGAATATGAGTGGCATGATGATTCTGGCTACTGGTATCGCGCCTATGGTAACGAACAGTGGGAATTTGCCGAAAATGGGTTGATGCGAAGACGTGAAGCTAGTATTAATGATGTGCTAATTCAAGAGTCTGACCGTAAGTTTAAATGGGAACGCCCATGATTTGTCCTCTAAAAACTGTGTTAAAAATATGAGAAAACCGCAAACAGTAAAATCTCTGGAAGAATTAGGACGCATCCAACTTTCAAAGAGCTTTTTTATGCGTGAATTTCTGTATTCGGAAATATCACAAATTGAAAGCATTCCCAATATCCCGGACGATCCAGATTTAGCAATTGAAGCCGGGAAAAATCTGTGCGAAAAAGTGCTTGAGCCAATTCAAGATGCACTCGGTCGAATCAGTGTCCGTTCGGCTTTCCGTGCTAGTGCTGTCAATAAAATAGGTGCGGAAAATCAAAATCAATATAGTTGCGCCAGTAATGAGTATAATTATGCAGGGCACATCTGGGATGTCAGAGATCAGAATGGGTATATGGGTGCAACTGCCTGTGTGGTTGTGACTTCTTTTATTCCTTATTACCATCAGACAGAAGATTGGACAGCATTAGCTTGGTGGATTCACGATCGAATTGATGCGTATTCAGAAATGACTTTTTTCCCAAAATACGCAGCTTTCAACATTACCTGGCATGAGAATCCAGAGCGTCAAAAAGTGATTTACAGCTATGTAAAAAATCCACATACTCAAAAGAATAGTGGGTATTTAACAAAGACTGGAATGGAAAACTTTTCAGGCTCACATGAGCAGTTTTATCAAGAGTTTATTCGGCAGTTGCACCAGCCACCTAACCAGGGCTTGTAGCAGAACGGATGTTGGCGCTATCAGTTATGATACAAAGTGCAAGTCCGTCCGCTGAAGCCCAAGCTGTTAGGCAACTTATTCACAGGATGAGTCAAGGATAAAGGTGCGTCGCTTTCTACAATCAGCAATTTCCATTGAATATCCGGCGGCGACGCACCCTACAAAGCTACTTCGTGTCCTTCGCGTCTTCGCGGTTCAATAATACTAAAGTCCTGAGATAATTGTGAAGCAGTTAACCAGGGCAACAACATGAGTATTGACCAATTAAACACCGACTACGGCATTGCCGGCCACCTCACCTTTGCCGCCGGAAACGGCGGTTTTCCGATGATTCACATCGACAATGGCCAAGCCAAAGCCTTGATTTCTGTGTATTCTGGCCAAGTGCTCTCCTTCCAACCAGCCACCGAAACCGCCGATTTGATGTTCCTCAGCGATAAAGCCTACTATGCGGAGGGGAAAGCCATCAAAGGCGGTGTACCCATCTGTTGGCCTTGGTTTGGCCCAGATCCCGAAGGCTTGGGGCGGCCCAGTCATGGATTTGTGCGGAATCGTCTCTGGAATGTGGTATCAACCAGCACTACTCCAGAGGGCGCAACTCAAGTCATTCTGGGGCTTCAGGATACTGAGGAAACGAGGGCGATTTGGCCTCAAGCTTTTGAATTGGCGATCGCCATTACGGTCAGCACCACTCTCACGGTAGAATTAATTACCCGCAATTTAGGCGATAAAGTTTTTCCCCTTACCCAAGCTTTCCACACCTATTTCCAAGTAGGAGATATCAACCTCGTGCAGGTTTTGGGATTGGAAAATACCCAGTATCTTGATAAAGCCGATGGTGGTGTGGAAAAAACTCAAGTGGGTGGAGTGGTAGCAACTGGTGAAGTCGATCGCATTTATCTAAATGTTACCAATGAATTAGTCATTGACGATAGCAGTCTTAATCGTCGTATTCGCATTAAGTCCTCTGGTAGCAAATCTGCTGTAGTGTGGAATCCCTGGGTGAAAATCTCTGCAAGTATGGCCGACCTTGATGATAGCGATTATCAGCGTTTAATCTGCGTGGAAACGACCAATGCGGCGACGGATATTGTCGAAGTTCCTGCTCATGGTGAGTTCCGATTGGCTGCAATTTACAGCGTTGAGCGCGATTAAGGAATGAGAGCTTAATCTCAGCGGTGATGGGGCTATATTTTTCACTATTGTATTGAAAAACTCTGTCACCGTAATGTCTAAGATTTAACCGCAGAGAGCGCAGAGAACGCAGAGGAAGATAAGAGAGAGATGAATAATTATTTGTGACTGATTGTTTCGGCTATCATAATGGCGATCGCAACAAATGTAACAATATTTAATTTCAACTTGCTGTAAACTAAGGTATCGTAGATATTACCATCAATGATTATGCAAAATTATAACTGGAAAAAACTCCAAAATGGCTCAGATATTCGCGGTATCGCTCTCGAAGGGGTGGCCGATGAAAAAGTTAACCTCACGCCGGAAATTGCCACAATTTTGGGTCAAGCATTTGCCACTTGGCTGGTGGGAAAAGTCCATAAACCTGCGGAAAAGTTAACGATCGCGATCGGGCGCGACAGCCGCCTATCTGGGCCCACTTTAATGCAAGCAGTCATGGCGGGAATAACCTCAGTTGGTAGCCAGGTATACGACTTTGATATGGCTTCAACCCCGGCGATGTTTATGAGCACAATTACTCCTGGTTTTGATTGTGATGGCGCGATTATGCTGACGGCTAGCCATTTGCCTTTTAATCGCAACGGCTTAAAGTTTTTTACCGCTAATGGTGGTTTACAAAAAAAAGATATTACAGATATCTTAGCATTAGCTGAAAGCAATGAGTTTGAAAAAGCAACGGTTATAGGTAGCATTGAAAAACATGATTTCATATCAGTTTATGCGAACCAATTTGTGAGTAAAATTCGGAAATCTGTGAATCATGCCGATAATTTTGAGCGGCCACTGACCGGGTTAAAAATTGTTGTGGATGCGGGCAATGGTGCTGGGGGATTCTATGTGGATAAAGTTCTAAAACCTTTGGGTGCAGACACCACAGGTAGTCAGTTTCTTGAACCCGATGGCACTTTTCCGAATCATGTGCCAAATCCAGAAGATAAACAGGCAATGCAGTCAATTTGTCAAGCGGTAATTGCACATCAAGCTGATTTTGGGATTATTTTTGATACGGATGTCGATCGTAGTGCCGCAGTCGATGGAACCGGCAAGGAACTCAACCGCAATCGCTTAATTGCCTTGATTTCGGCGATCGTCTTACAAGAACACCCTGGTTCCACCGTTGTCACCGATTCCATTACTTCCGATGGCTTAACGCAATTCATCGAACAGGATTTAAAAGGAATTCACCATCGCTTTAAAAGAGGCTACAAAAATGTGATTGATGAATCGATTCGTCTCAATCAAAGCGGACAGGAATCTTGGCTGGCTATTGAAACTTCTGGCCATGGAGCTTTGAAGGAAAATTACTTTCTGGATGATGGTGCTTATTTGGTTAGTAAATTATTGATTGAATTGGCTAAATCCCAGCTCCAAAATAAGTCATTGCCAGCTTTAATTGCCAATTTACAAGAACCGGAAGAAAGTGCCGAGTTTCGGATTAAAATTAATGTGGATGATTTTAGGATTCTGGGCGATCGCGTTATTGAACAACTGCAAGAATTTGCATCAAATCAAGCGGACTGGAAAATCGTTCCCAATAACTATGAAGGGCTGCGGATTTCCTGCACATCACCTCACGAATCAGGCTGGTTTCTGTTACGTTTATCTCTGCACGATCCGGTGATGCCTTTGAATGTTGAGTCTAACGTCCAAGGTGGTGTCCGTCGCATAGTCGATCGGCTTTTAGTTTTTTTCCAAACAACAGAATCTCTTGATTTTTCTACACTGTTGAAGTAGAAACTCACTCCTAACGCCTCCGTGGAGGGGAACCCACCCCTAACCCCTCCCTGGAGGGGAACTGGATCTAATCTACCTTTTCCTCATCGGGGAACTGGCTCTTGCTCCCCTCTTGAGAGGGGCTGGGGGTGTGTCTTCTTGAGAGGGGCTGGATCTAATCTACCTTTTCCTCATCGGGGAACTGGCTCTTGCTCCCCTCTTGAGAGGGGCTGGATCTACCTCCTCCTCATCGGGGAACCCACCCCTAACCCCTCCCTGGAGGGGAACTGGATCTAATCTACCTCTTCCTCATCGGGGCTGGGGGTGTGTCCTCGGCTTTTGAGGGGGATTGGGCTGTATCCATTCTGCAAAACCCAAGCCTGAATCACCTCTAAAACACCTTCAACCTGATGCTTTGCATCCTCCTCTGTAAACCGTAAAAATCTCACGCCTAGCGATTCTAAGCGAGCTTGTCGTTCTCGATCGCGCTTTTGTGCTTCCTCACTGTCATGAGAATATCCATCAATCTCGATCGCCAGCATTAATTGTTTGCAATAAAAGTCTACAATAAATTCATCGATAGGCCGTTGGCGATCGAAGTCATAGCCCATCATTTGTTTGCCTTTGATGTATTTCCAAAGACTGATTTCGCCTGGACTCATATTGTTGCGAAGCTGGCGGGCAAGTTCCTTAAGTTTGGGGTTATAGGGGATGATGTTGTATTTCATCAATTCCAAGACTGGTCATTGTAATTTATTTTATGATAAACCTCCCCTAGGGAATGGAGCATGATGGCTCTCTCCCAAACCACAAGATTATTAATAATATCTGAGCGCGCCTGCGATTTACCAAATCGTGGCACAATAAGTTTCAGACTATTGGCAAATCGAATCCAACCAGGAATTTAATTATGTGGCGTGTAAGCATTAACTGCTCAGCAGCAAGCTGGGATATCCATTCTAAGGCATTCAAGGCGATCGCTGAAAAATATCCGGGAACACCTCTTTCTTCAAAAAAAATGAAAGGTGACGGCCAACGCATCATGGAATATCAAATTGAAAACGTCAATGACGCAGAGGATTTTATGGAAGAATGTTTTACCTTAGATGGTTTTACTGCTACTTTTGAATCCCTATAGAGACGAGGAATATGTCATCTAACAGTGGAGAGTCTAGCAGTAAAATCCCTAAGACTAAATCTGCTAATCAAACTAATAGAGATGTGGACATTGCAGTCAAGCTCGCTCTCCTGATTTTGCTGCTAACTATCTTATCGAGGTTTTTTGCGATTGTCAATGCTGGCAAACGAGGGGTACTCATGCACTTGTACTTGGCAGTATAAATCCAGCGGCTAGAGTCTTTTTTATGATGGCGCGCCACGGTTTATTTCACTCTTCATGAGGTAGGACTCATTCCTCTAACAGAACTCCCCACGTTGCTGTGACGATGTGTACGTTTATGACATTTTTGGTTCCG
Source organism: Microcoleus sp. CAWBG640 (assembly GCF_020883015.1). Taxonomy (NCBI): domain Bacteria; kingdom Bacillati; phylum Cyanobacteriota; class Cyanophyceae; order Oscillatoriales; family Microcoleaceae; genus Microcoleus; species Microcoleus sp. CAWBG640. The sequence continues at coordinate 8,932 of NZ_JAHRFC010000034.1, read as the reverse complement.
GCTGTAATGTCTTTGTTTAATATCAAGCTGTTTGATTGCATGGGTTATTTAGGAGCAATTTATAGCTATGGATTTTTAACAGTTTACGTCTTAATTTCGATCGCCGCACCAGTTTACCTGCACAAAATTGGTAAATTGCGCCTGCAAGATATCGTATTTTCGGTCGTAGCGATCGCATTTATGATGATTCCTGTGGTGGGCAGTGTTGGCATTCCCGGTAGCACTATGTTCCCACCTCCAGAAGCTCCTTATGATAAGTTTCCTTACTTGTTCTTGATGTACTTAGTTGCTACTTGCGGATGGTTTGTGTTGCAGCGGCTGCGTTCTCCTGAACTGGCGGGATCGATGCGGCATAGAGTGGATGCAATTCACTCCAAATTCGACAGCGAAGGAAATGCTATTTACGGCAGTTCTAAGTTGAATCCACTCCCCATTGACAGTGATAGTTTTGATTAGCAGTTACCAGTTAGTAGTCAGAAATTAATTCCTCAAAACAAATTATAGACCAAATTACATACTACGAACAGGAAACAAAATAATTAATTTCCCTCGAATACAACAAATAAAAAGCCCTAGGAGTCCAAAAATAAATGAACGAATTAGCAACAGCAATTGCCACTGGAATCACAGCTTTTACAGCTACCAACCTAGACGATATTGTCATCCTGCTGCTATTCTTCTCCCAAGTAAATGCTGCGTTCCGGCGACGGCACATTATTGCTGGTCAGTATTTAGGATTTGCTGCATTGGTGTTTGCTAGCCTTCCCGGTTTTTTTGGTCGCTTAATATTTCCCCCAGAATGGATTGGAATGCTTGGGATTTTGCCGATCGCAATTGGAATCGGTCGCTTGTTGAATGCAGATACAGATGACTCTGAAGAAGCGGAAGCACAGCAGTCCGAACCATCGGCTTTTAGCAGTTTTCTGTCTCCCCAAACTTACAGCGTAGCAGCGGTGACGGTGGCTAATGGCAGTGACAATATCAGCATCTACGTGCCGCTGTTTGCTAGCACTACCTTGGAGAATTTGGTGGTGATTCTCGCTGTATTTTTTACCCTAGTTGGGGTTTGGTGCTATGCTCCTTATCGATCTGATAGAGAGCGGTACTTATCGCTTACTGCCACTCTCCCCCTAAAGATAGATGTTGTTTTTAAAATTGTCAACAAGATTTGGCAATAAAGATTTTTAAAATCATGTAATTAGACTTGACAAAAGTGACAAAAATGATAATATTAATCGTAATTTTACGTCTGAGTTTGCCTCAACATTAACATTCCCATGATCCGGCAATAGGACAATCACAAAAGCACCTACCAAAGGAGAAAAATCGTGAGATTCTTGAAAATTGTTTTAGTAGTTTTAGTCATGGCGGCAAATTTAGTTTTTGCTCCCGCCTCTCTGGCTGGTTCAGACAAGCCTAAATACACTAGCAATCCCGACTACCTAGAGGTAAATCAAACTCTTAACACTCTATTAGAAGCGAAAAAATCCACCGAATAAAATCAGAATTACACGCCGGAAGAACTTCAGAAAAAAATAGCTCAATTGGAGTTTCAAAAATATACTTTAGAAACGGGCAAAAGTTGGGGTCAATGTCGCAACGATACAGGAAAAACCCTAGCAGTTTACGGCCCGAAACGCAAAAAATCAGCTTCTGATTACGAGAATGCTCTTTATTTTCTGGGGGCTGGCCAAATAACAGAACACAAATGGGATTGTGATGGAATTTATCTACCCAGCGATGTCAAAGCCACCGATTTAAGTGTGGGCGATCGAGTTGCACAAGCATTGACCGGCCGCGTAGCTGTTAAAATAGTTGACGGAACTCAATTTGTAGCGACAGCTAATCCCCAGACGGCGGCTATTGAATTTAACGTTCCTACTGCTAAATTTTTCCAGCCTGGGGATGCGAATTGGTTTGTTCCTGACGTGACTCAGGCTTACCAAGAAATTGGGTCTAAAGCCCCGTCCTTCTAGGACGGCTTTAATTAATTATCAACTTTTGTTAAGTGTTTTCTTGAACTTTCTTGCATTGTGTTCATTGTAGAGTAAAATAACTATACTACAGGTAGAATAACCGCCGATACACATGAGACACCACGCTCAAACGACTGGTCGGAAAACAATAATGGTTAGTGGGTGGCGAACACCACGAAAAACATAGCTGGGCTAACTAATGTAAGCCAAAATCAGAGACCAAACTTTTTATTTCTAAAATGTACTGTGGGGCACACAGAAACAAGAGAAGCAATTCTCGAAAGCTTGGGGAGACAAACCCTCTGAGGCTATCTAAATTAAGCTCGATATTTGGTTCTTTTGAACGGATACCTGGTTTAAACACTGCCGCAAGGATAGATAGTTTTAAGGTATGTCGCAGAACCAAGAATCCCCTCGCCTTCAGGCAGGGGAGTGTCAAATAGATACCCAATTACCCAACGCACCTACTGAGGAAAATGATTGATTGGGCTGTAGTTGAAACGCCCTCGGCTTTGTAAAAACAGGTAAGTAGAAGGAAGAAGTAACCCCCCCTAGCCCCAGGGCGGTTTCATTCTCCAAAAAACGAGGGCTTTGTAGGGGTAGTGGATGGTGCGTGCCTACCCCCCCCACCGACAATTTTCCGTCATTTCAGGCATTGGGGCAACCGGGCGTGGGATTGCCCCTACAAAGAATGAAACAGCCCTGCTTGCACGAGTAGTAAAGTTTTTTACCCCACCCCAACCCGGACCTTATTAAGGTCCGGGAGTAAGAAATGCACAAATGATACGAGGGTTGCTATATTTGCAGTCACGATTAAAAGGTTGAGCCATGCTATTAAAGTTCACATCCACAAAAGTAAATACAGAAAAGACTAAGCGACCAAATCCGTCGCGGGTGCGGGATCACTTGGCAAACGAGCGCACTTATTTAGCATGGATGCGGACAGCAATATCGCTGATGGGTTTTGGCGTAGTTATCGTGCGCCTTCGCGCCTTCCATCCTCCTATGCTGCCAACTCCCGGTAATGGCTGGAAGTTGGGTTTGCTTTTTTCGGCAGTGGGTTTGCTGACGGTGCTATTCTCAACTAAGCACTACTTCGGTGTCCGCCACGATATCGATTATGATACCTATGAACCTACCGATCGCTGGGTAATTCTGTTTAGCCTCGCGATCGCCATCCTAGGGGCGGGAGTAATTTATTATATATTCACAGTTCCTGCCAGTTCATTTGGTTTGATGACACCAGAATAATGGTGGGTTTTAATATAAAAGTTGATTTGTAGGGTGCGTTGTTGCAACCTGTTAAATTGAACTGCCAAATTTTCCAGGGCGACGCACCTGATTTACCAAAAAAAGGCTAGATAGTGGGCACCGATGACAGTAGATGAGGAGAAACTAAAACAGCAAAATCTGTCGCGGGCGATCGATCTTTCTGCCAATGAACGCACTTTTTTAGCATGGATGCGGGCCGCGATCGCACTTATGGGTTTTGGCGTCGTCATCGTGCGACTGCGCGTTGTCCAACTCCCCCTACAGCACCGTCACACGATGGGGTGGAAATTGGGCTTAATCTTCTCTCTAGTAGGTTTGGCGACAGTCTTAATCTCAACCAAGCACTACTTCACCGTTCGCCACCAAATTGACCACGATACCTACGAGCCACCAGACGGCATGATCTTATTTTTCAGTTTTGCCCTCAGCTTATTGGGAATAGGAGTAATTTATGTGATTTTGGCCTCAGCCCAGGGTTCAGTCACTGTTCCCATCCCCGATTAAGCGCACAGCAGTTAACAGACAACGGCTATTATTGAGTGTAAATACCTAAACTTTCCTCGATTTCGAGAAAGTCCAGTAACTCGATCGAGTTACTGGACATATTCTCGGTTTTAATGATAAACTACGGTAGATCGATCGAGTTATGAAGATTTTGACGTGAAAAATGCTAAAAAAGTCAGTGAAGAGTCCCAGATTTCAGCACAGTCAGCAAGCGAGAAGTTACCCGAAGCTAAGCGAGACGGCTTGAAAAAAGGCTGGTTGAAAAAACTCAGAGGCGGATTGCTTCTAGTAATTGGATATTTGCTATCACCGCTGTGTTGGTGGAACGATTTATTTTTCAATCTGCCCATTGCTTATGGCTTTGGGTATCTCTGTAGCTTGCTTTCCCCAGATTTACTATTTCCTTGCTCAATTGTCGGCTACTGGCTGTCCAATATTGCTGGAATTCTGTTGATGCAGCTAGGGAGTGTAGAGGTTTTTACAGACAAACCCAAGGAAAAAAACCTCAAAAAAGAGTTATTGACCGGTTTCATCTCATCAACCGCCTTCACTCTTGTGATTGTGGCATTGATTCATTTTAATATTCTCGATACTCCCGACCTATTTTCCACCCAGCAGTCGATCGACCTTTTGGGGAGCTAACCGTGAACTACTTATTACTATCATTTTTCAGTTTTTTCGTGGGAATTATCGTTGGTTTGACCGGAGTAGGAGGAGCTTCACTCATTACGCCGATGTTGATTTGTGTCTTTCAAGTTCCGGCATCGATTGCTGTGAGTTCAGATGTCGTAGCAGCCACATTTATGAAAGTTGTTGGTGGCTTCAAACACTGGCAACAACAAACCCTGGACTTGCAAGTAGTTAAATGGTTGGCTTTAGGAAGCGTGCCTGGTTCCCTGGGTGGTGTGTGGATATTACACTGCATCAAAGGGAGCGGCACTGAGAACTTAGATTACATCTTGTTGCACTGTCTGGGAATGGCGATCGCCCTAGTTGTCATGTTAGCAATCTCCCAATTATCGCTCAAAATCCTTCTCCCTAATTTGAAATTACCACAGCCCCCAGAATGGGAATTAAATACTAATTCTGGTCGTATTTTTACGGTGATTGCGGGAGCAATTTTAGGCTCCATAGTGGGAATCACTAGCGTCTCTTCCGGTTCGATGTTTGCATTGTTATTGATTACTTTTTTCCGCCTGGATTCTTCAAAATTGGTGGGTACAGATATTTCGCAGGCGGCAATTTTGTTGATGTTTACCTCTCTGGGACACCTCAGCCTGGGAACAGTAGACTGGAGTTTAGTATTGCCAATTTGGTTGGGTTCGGTGCCGGGAGTTTTAGTAGGTGCTAAATTCTGCCAAATTATGCCTCAACGCCCGCTTAAGTTTGTGATTTACGGAATGTTGGCGATGGCGAGTTGGAAGTTGTATCAAGTCTGAAAAGTAGGGTAATTTCAGGAGTATTGCTGTCAACAAATATGCGCTTTCGGTGCAGTCCGGCAAGGGTTCAAACCCCTGCCTCAAAGCTGAAGTCCTCTGAAGAGGACTATTAACTCATTAGTCCTCTTCAGAGGACTTTCGCTTTGAGCCAGGGAATTAATTCCCTGGCGGTCTTTCGGGTTAAGCTGATATCAATGTCGCAGGAGGGACGATCGCCCTACTGCGGATTAATTGCTAATTAATGCTTCGAGTTCGCTGACTGTCGGTAATTCTAAATCTTTGAACAGCACTGTACTAAGGTAGCGTTCGCCAAAAGAAGGCTGCACAAAAACTATCAATTTTCCAGCATTTTCGGGACGCTTGCCGATTTCAATGGCTGCAAATAAAGCTGCGCCTGCGGAGATTCCTGACAATAATCCTTCTTCTCTCGCTAGCCGACGACTGTAGGCGATCGCATCTTCATCGCTAACAGTAATTATTTCATCAATTAACTCTGGTTTCAAGACTTCCGGGATGAATCCTGCACCAATTCCTTGAATTTTGTGGGCACCAGATTTGCCTCCAGAAAGCACGGGGCTGTTTGTCGGTTCAACTGCGATCGCCCTAAAACTCGGCTTGCGCTGTTTAATTACTTCAGCAACTCCCGTAATCGTACCGCCGGTGCCAACTCCAGCCACTAAAAAGTCTATTTTACCGTCAGTATCGGCCCAAATTTCCTCCGCCGTAGTTTCCCGGTGAATTTTCGGATTAGCGGGGTTGCGAAACTGCTGCAACAAAAAAGCACCGGGAGTTTCTTCTGCAATTTCTTCGGCGCGGGCGATCGCGCTTAACATCCCTTCATGTCCGGGAGTTAATTCTAACTGAGCACCGTAAGCTTTTAACATCGATCGGCGCTCTAAACTCATCGTATCCGGCATTGTCAAAATCAATTTGTAACCCTTAGCCGCCGCCACCATTGCCAAAGCAATTCCAGTATTGCCCGAAGTCGGTTCCACTAAAATAGTTTTCCCCGGTGCAATTAATCCCGCCTCTTCTGCCGCCTGAATCATGCTCGCCCCGATGCGATCTTTCACCGAAGCAGCCGGATTCATCCCTTCCAATTTTACCGCAATTTGAGCAACTACTCCTTCGGCTTGGGGAATTTTATTGAGCTGAACTAAAGGAGTTCTACTATGTGTATAGTGGTATTTTTTGGGGTTTTGATGAAAAAATCGCTTGAGCTAGTACCTAGCTAGCGATATGGCAACTGCCAAGGCTGTTAAGGCGGTTTGGTCAATAAGTAACCTGTCGCTACCAGAGTTAAGACAATGCCACAAGTTAAAACACTCAAAGAAGGCCAAAATCTTTGAGGATTTATGTATTACCGCGTGACCAGATTTTGAGTAAGATGCAACCGTGGATTTAGATAGAATAAGCAGGAAAAGTCATCGCGTGTTTGGGTTTGACATAAACCCTTTGATTTCGCACTAACTGTAGTTGATCGAAGCGCTCGCGGCTGACGTAAGCGGTCACAGTTTGACCCGATTCTAATAACAATTCGGTTTGAATTTCGCGTCCCAGATGAATGATGCGGCTGACTTTTGCTTCCGCAAAACCGGACTCCGGCTGAGTATTAATTACCACATCATGGGGACGCAAAAATACTACTTGAGAATGAGCAGCTCCATGGTTAGAGAGTTCTTCAGCATTTCTGTTAAACAGCCCGATCGCATTCGGCAACACATTAACAGGCCCAATAAAACTCATCACAAAAGCCGTTGCCGGTTTGTCATAAATTTGAGCAGGAGTGCCAACTTGTTCCACTCTACCTTTGTTCATCACTACAATTTCATCGGCTACTTCCATCGCTTCTTCTTGATCGTGAGTCACAAAAACTGTAGTGATATTCACTTCTTTGTGGAGTTGGTGCAGCCACGATCGCAATTCTTTGCGAACTTTAGCATCCAACGCTCCGAAAGGTTCATCTAATAGCAGCACTTTCGGCTGAACTGCTAGAGCTCTGGCTAAGGCCACCCGCTGTCGTTGGCCTCCCGAAAGCTGGGAAGGGTAGCGATCGCCCAAACCACCCAACTGCACTAACTCCAAAAGTTCCTCAACCCGTTTGGTAATTGTGCCTTTAGGAAGTTTGCGAATTTCCATCGCAAAAGCAATATTTTTTCGGATCGTCATGTGCTTAAACAAAGCGTAATGCTGAAACACAAAACCGATATTCCGTTCCTGCACCGACTGCTGAGTAGCATCTTCACCAATCAAATAAATGTTACCGCTATCTGGGGGTTCAAGTCCCGCAATCATCCTCAGCAAAGTCGATTTCCCGGAACCCGAAGGGCCCAACAGCGCCACTAGAGAGCCGTTTTTAATTTCCAAACTCACGCTGTCAATGGCATGAAACGACCCAAAGTGCTTGGATACGTTCTCAATTGTAATGCTCATAACCTTTAACTCCTGTTCGTTGACCGATTTTATGTACTATACATTAAATACGGTAGTATGTCATGGTCGTAACTTTTTTTTAGACCTTGACATTTTTATTAACTCCAGTTAGTATATCTATTTACAGTAGTATGTGGTAAACTCTATCTCTTGTTCGGAGAAATTCCTGACTCTAGATCTGTAACTGCCAGGAATATATAGCAGCCACATTCTCGGCGGTGATGAACAGCATTCTGAAGCAGTAGATGATGACTACTTGCTAGAAGATTGGCTGCAAGTCAGGTCCCAAATCAACAGCGATGCCGTTCATCTGTGGCGCGGTAAATAAGCTGTTTTTGGTATATGATTGGATAACAAAAGTGCGATTGCCTAACTGTAATATGCAGGCGATCGCATCACAAACCTATTCAGGGTTGGCTCTCTTGGATTTGTGGTAGTAACTGTATCGAAAAGTACAAAATTTTGGTGATGAAATCGCTGAAATCCTTACCCTGAGACACATAATATTAAATCCGGTAGCATCTGAATTATTAAGATCTCTATTTTCTCCCTCTGTGTCCTCTGTGTTCTCTGCGGTTAAATCATTCAAATGCAACCAGAAACGATATAAGCTATATCAATCATCGGATACCAGGAGAGCCGCTTTGCGATCGCCTACATCTCTCGACGGAACGCTCTAATAGCTTCCCCAGCATCAGTTTCCGCCATCAAAATGCAGCGTTTGAACAAATCGAGATTCAGGTTACTAAGTCCGGGTAGCTGACTGCGATCGCTCTTTTCATAGCTACCGTCTTGGAGATGATATATTTTCAGCAATCCATCTTCCCAAAACCAAACCTCTGGAACACCCAAAGCTTTATAGCGATCTAACTTACTGATGCCTCCACTGGTAAAGACAACTTCGATCGACAAATCTGGAATCTGTTTTACACTCCCAATGCAGTAGGATTCATCTGCTTGTACAGAGACAACTCCCGATCTTTCCTGCGTCATTGCCCCTGTGGGCTTGAAGAAAATTCCCTGTTCGACGAGAAAGGTAGTCAATAAGTAACCGATAACATGAGCAAAAGCTTCGTGGTCTTCTCCAGGCATCAGAATCTCGATCGTCCCATCATAGTAAAATAGTCGCACTCCAGGGGAGCCTTCAAAGCCTTTTTGGATAAATTTAAACCGTTCCCACATTCCATGATGAACAATTCGCTGATCTGTGGTTTTGCTAAGTAGTGGAGGCATCGCGCTCAGATCCAGTCTAGAATTTATCTTGATTGTAGCTCATATTTAACAATTCAACCGCAGATGAACGCAGAT
>NZ_JAHRFC010000033.1:0-63245 GCF_020883015.1 Microcoleus sp. CAWBG640 | reverse complement strand
GGAGTGCCAACATTGATACTTATTTTACCAGTTACAGACAGCGATTGCGACAAGAACACCGTGTTTTTTGGACCTGATGTCTTTAATGTCAGGAAAAGTCTATGAAACTGCCGTTTAGTATCATCTCAACATAAGTGGGTTTGTCGTCAAGGTATTTTGATTTTCTGGGAAAGTTATTTTTATAAGAAATCTTTATATATTAATTAAATTTGGTTTTTTAATTATTATATTAAGATTGATGTTGTAAAAAAATGTAAAAAAATTATTGATAAAAATTCTGATTAATTTAACGATTTTGCGATATTTCAGAGTCTATTACTAAAAAGTGATTAAGCTATGGTACAATCGAAGTTATATAATTTGGCGTAAGTTATGACAAATTAAAAGCAGACTCTGTAATATTAAAAGCCTGAAATGCTTGTTTAGATTGAAATAGCGACGCTAGTTTAGGTGACAGAGAAAAAAAATGGCAGGCGTAAAAAGTAAAGTAATATAAAGTAAAATTTTGTTTTGTATCAAAGATGGGGAAAAATTCTCTAGTAGGGATTGAAAAGAAATCAAAAATGTGGTATTGAAACAGAGAGAATCACAGAGAATCAAAGATAGGTAGCCAAAGTAAGGCCGAGCAAAATCAAGAAAAAGTCGATCGCCCAGGAAGTTGGCTACAGGCTAAACATTTTGCCAGGAGTGAGTTACAATTCACCTGTTAAGGCGAAACAACTGCTAAATTTAAAAATTATCCTGTAGAAGTCAGAAGCTAAAAGTCTCAAGGTTTTCGACAGCTCGCGAATTAAAAAAAAAACTATGTCTCAAAATGTCACCGCAAAACAGATGGGTGTGGAATCAGCCCAAGACCCGATCGCCGTAGTGGCGACAGTGGAAACAGTCACCGCCGAAACAGTGGCGGTAGAATCCTACGCCGATAGGTTGATGGATGAACTGTTTGAAGGGGTCGATCGAGCATTTGATGCAAGTGGCGGACTCCCCACAGAGCCAGTACAGCCAGAAATTATTACGCTCAAGTCCATATCGGTACCTCAAATAGTGCTGTCGCCACCGCCAGCCATGGGCTACCAGCGCTCAGAAAAAGATGTCGCAGCGATCGCCCGCCGAGTCGCCCTAGAAACAACCAAAAAACATCAGTCCAAACAATCCTTCGATAAAATGCTGCTGGGAGCAGCCTTTGGTTCCCTAATGTTAGTTTTGGGGCTGTGGTTGGCAAGTCGATCGGGACTGGTGCGTTTACCAGTGGCGGCAACCACAAGTACCACGCCGACAGCTACCACAAAAACAGCGCCAGACACGGAGTTTTCCGAATACGTGCAGCGATCGCTAGAGGCGATCGAACAAAAAAAATCACCCCAGGCAAACGTCCAACTTCCTGGAGTACCCGGAGTCGCCCCCCCAGGGACACTGCCCAACATTTCAATTTCCGGCGCGCCACCAGCTACGGCCGGTCTTTCCACAGCAGTTAACCGCGTCGCTGAGGCGATCGAGCAAGCCGCCGCCCAACAACCAGGAGCACCCACGCCCCAAGTAGTGATTATCCCACCGGCAAACACAACGGTGACAAACCCACTTCCGGCCCCAACCGTCGCAGTTTCTCCTTCAGCTAACCCTCCCTCCTCTGGGAGAGCGATCGCTGTTGCCGGTAGCACCAGTCCCAGCACTAGCCCCGTCGCCACTTCCCCTTCCCCCTCCACATCTCCCGAACCGAAAATTTCGGCTCGCGAAGAACCAGCAGCCCCCCCCGCAGCAGCCCCCCCCGCAGCAGCCCCATCAGCAGCAGCCCCATCAGCAGCAGCAGTCCAGCCGGCAGCACCGCAGTCACAACCAGCGACACCAAGCGTCAGCACCACGCCCACAGCGGCTCACACCCTGGTAGGGATTTTGGAATTGGGCGATCGCTCGGCTGCTTTATTTGAAGTAGATGGCGTAGCCCGCAGAATTTATGTCGGCGAAAGCATAGGTGCTAGTGGTTGGACTTTGGCAGAAATTAAAAATCAAGAAGCAGTGATCCGCAAAGGAGGAGATGTGCGATCGGTTTTTGTCGGTCAGAAGTTTTAATTAGTTAGTTGTTAGTAGTTAATTGTTATTGGTTATTGGCGGCTCCAATAACCAATAACTAATAAAATAGGACGAGTAAACAATGGGCTTATTTGACGATGTTAGTAGATTTTTAGAAACAAAATTAGAAGAATTCTTACGCAGCAATCCACATCTGGAATTGCAAGCAATAGAAGAACAACTCAAAGAACAAGAAGAAGACACCCTGCGACTAATTCTCGAAATCCAAAAACAAGAGAAAACCCTGCAAGCAGAAATTCTGTCAACAGCCGAAGAAATTCAACGCTGGAACGATCGCATCAATAAAGCCAAAGCATCTCAAAGGCTCGACCTCGCCCAAGCAGCCCAAGAAAGACAAGCAGCTTTACTACGTCAGGGAAATCAGCGCTGGGGTCAAATGCAAGGCTGTAAAGAACGGATTGAAAAAGCCAAAGAACTTTATCGCCAAATTCAGCTACGGCGAAAAGAAGTGCGAGCAAAAGCAGCCGCAGCAGCCACTAGCAATGCTGCGAAAACGGCTACCAAAACCGAGCAGAGTTGGGATACAAAGGGTTGGAATCAGAGTTCCAATTATAGCAGTTTTAGTGCCGCCGACCCTTTAGAAGAAAAGTTTCAACGCTGGGAAGCAGATGAAGAACTCGATCGCATGAAACGCAATATGAATCGATAATTTATAATCAATCTCAAATCTCTCTCTTCTCTTCCTCTGCGCCCTCTGCGCCCTCTGCGGTTCAATTATTCCTAACCACATAAATCAAATCCATGACTACTCAAAACACCCCCGTTTCCCCCGTCACCTGGCTTGAAGACCGAGTTATACTAATTGACCAAAACCGACTCCCCCAGGAATACAGCACAGTCGAAATTAGCCGCAGTGATGACATGGCCGAGGCGATTAAAACTATGATAGTTCGCGGTGCTCCGGCGATCGGGGTAGCAGCAGCTTACGGAATGTATTTGGGTGCGAGGGAAATCGAAACGGGCGATCGCACCGAATTTTTGACTAAACTAGAAAAAGTCGGCGATTTACTGCGATCGACCCGTCCCACTGCGGTAAACTTGTTTTGGGCAATATCGCGAATGCTCAAAACAGCCGATCGAACTAGCGGTTCCGTCGAACAAATCCAAAAAACTTTGCTAGAAATGGCAAAAACCATTCAAGCAGAAGACTTGCAAACCTGTAAAGATATCGGCGACAAAGGTTTGGAAGTTCTGCCCGCTACACCCGAAAAATTAACATTACTAACTCACTGCAACGCCGGTGGTTTAGCAACAGCGGGCTACGGTACAGCTTTAGGTGTCATTCGTTCAGCTTGGCGAGAAGGCAGACTCGGCAGAGTTTTTGCCGACGAAACACGTCCCCGCCTTCAAGGCGCAAAACTGACAACTTGGGAATGCGTCCAAGAAGGAATTCCCGTTACCTTAATTGCCGACAATATGGCCGCCCACTGCATGAAACAAGGCATGATTCACGCCGTAGTTGTCGGTGCAGATAGGATTGCTGCTAATGGTGATGCAGCCAACAAAATTGGCACCTACAGTTTAGCAATTATTGCCAAAGCTCACAACGTTCCTTTCTTTGTAGCCGCGCCTCTTTCTACCATTGATTTTGAACTTTCTGACGGGAGTCAGATTCCCATTGAAGAACGCGATCCCATTGAAATGTATCAAGTTGGGACTACGCGGATTTGTCCTGTGGGAGTCGAATTTTATAATCCCGCTTTTGATGTAACTCCTGCGGAACTAATCTCAGGAATTATTACAGAATATGGCACTGTTGCTCCTGCACAATTGAAACAGTTTCAGGCAAAACAATTGGTTTAAGACTATGTTACTAAACCGCTTAATTCAACAGGTATCTCTGAAAATAAGCCGGATTTATAGCTGCCAAAACTGGCAGATTGGAGCAATTTTAACAACTCTAACTCTGCCCGTTTTTTTCTGTACAGCCTCGGAAGCTCAATCATCAAAAACGGTGAAAGCTAAGGAAGCAGAAGGCAAACAATACGTTATTTCCCTGAATAAAGCTCAGCAAGCTTACTATGCAGAAAATACGGGGTTTACAAGTTCCATTGCCAATTTAGGATTGGGGATAAAACCTGAAAGTCCCAATTACAAATACTCCATTAGTACGGGAAACAAAGCTGTATTTAATTATGGAGTTTCCCAACAACCAAATCTGAAAAGTTTTGTGGGAGGAGTGTTTTTGATCGGAAATACTACCAAAACAATCCTGTGTCAAACTGCTGCTAGCACGAGGAAGCCAGCAACTCCTACTAACAAGAATGGTACTTTAGCCTGCGCTGCTGGAACGGCTAAGATTTAGAGATAAATCACGTCTCATCGATAGCTGCGCCCGATATTGAGGGTCGATATTTTCATCTAATAGGTATTTAACAGTCATCAATAAACTCGATCTAGTTGTTGAGATTTCTGATTTTGCTCTTTAAGCTGACGCATTTTCAAGACAAAAGGTGATGGATTGCGATCGTATTCAGCTTCAGCTTTGAGGCAATATTCTAACCAATCTCCTACATATTTGCCGACAGTTTTTGTATTTTCCAGATAGTACAAAATAGTAGCATAAACTTGAGCCATCGTCACTGTCCGAAATTTTTGAGCTATGGATTCTGGAGTTTGGCCGCGGTGGATGTATTCGTAGAGAATGTGTTCGATACCGACGCGGGTTCCTTTGATGCGGATATCTTCTGGTGTTAAAAATTCAAAGTAATCTTCTAATTGCATGATTGTTGTTCATTTTCAATGTGAGTTTTGAGTGTATACTGAGTTTAGCATATCAGCTACATTATATACTATAATAGCATTAAACGAATTCAGGAAACATTTCCATGAACAGGCAAAAAATACTCCTAGATCCGGTTTTACCGACAGAAGAAGAAACAATAGCTATCAAGTTGTTGGATAAAATGTTAAGCATCAAGACAGAAAATGGTGATTCTGAAACATCCAAAGTAAAACTTGTGGAAGTTGGCGGGGAAGAAATCGCACTTCCTGAATCGCTCTATCAATTGTTGTGTCAAGCCGCACATTTAATGGCTGCTGGTAAAGCAGTATCTTTAGTGCCAATTGAGCAAGATATGACTGTTGAAGAAACTGCTAGTTTGCTGAATGTGTCGCCAGAATTTGTGGTCAAATTGCTCGATGATGGGGAAATTGCCTATGGAAAAGTAGGAAACCAGCGGCGGATTAGTTTGGTAAGTGCGATCGCCTATAAACAGCAGCGTACTATTAAGCGCCGTGAAATTCTCAAGGAATTAGCTGAGTTTAGCCAAGAAGAGGAATTGCATGAGACTAGAGTATACAGTTCTTATAATTGATGATACAAAAGCTGCACCCGATATTCAGGATCGATATTTTCGTCTAACAGATATTTGACACTCATTAATAAACTCGATCTAGTTGTTGAGATTTCTTATTTTGCTCTTTAATCTGACGCATTTTCAAGACAAAAGGTGATGGATTGCGATCGTATTCAGCTTCAGCTTTGAGGCAATATTCTAACCAATCTCCTACATATTTACCTACAGTCTTTGTATTTTCCAGATAGTACAAAATCGTAGCATAAACTTGAGCCATAGTCACTGTCCGAAATTTTTGAGCTATGGATTCTGGAGTTTGGCCGCGGTGGATGTATTCGTAGAGAATGTGTTCGATACCGACGCGGGTTCCTTTGATGCGGATATCTTCTGGTGTTAAAAATTCAAAGTAATCTTCTAATTGCATGATTGTTTATCATTTTTACTGTGAGTTTTGAGTGTATGCTGAGTGTAGCACATTGGCTACTTCAACTCCCCGCAGTCCGGCAGGGGTTGAAACCCCTGCCTCAAAGCGAAAGTCCTCTGAAGAGGACTAAAGAAATTATCAGTCATCTTCTCAGTCCTCTTTAGAGGACTTTCGCTATTAGCCAGGGGTTTGAACCCCTGGCGGTTTTCGGGAATACGTTAGTTAGCTGATGTAGAAATCTTCAAGTTATTTAGGACTTGTGCATCAAGACCAAAGAAACCGGGTTTTTAGGAATTTTTGCCGTCTTTAACGAAGTATTGTCGAAAAAAACCCGGTTTCTGACCGGTGCATCTAAGACTATTATCGCTCTTGTTGTCTATCAAAATTTTATCGAGGATTCAGTACCGTGAGTAATAGTGGAAAATTCTTTAACGTCACAAATCTGACTATCGGTGTACTGGGTTTGTTAGCGGCTGTTGTCGGTGCGGGAATTGCTTTTGTTCAAGGTTGGCCGCCTGTACTTTTTGGGAAAAAAGACCATTTTTTCTGCGAACTTCGCCCAGATACTCAGCGGGGAGGTGAGGTTTGGACTGTGATGTACCGTCACGATAAAGGTGTGCAACCTTGGCTGAAAATGGTGACAACTTTAGGCGGTGGTTATACACCGATAAGACGCTGCGAAATAATTTCTGAACGCTTGGAAACTTATCGTAAAGATGGTTTGACTCAGTTAGGTTATAGAGGTGATTCTAATACACCGGATCAATATGTGATTTGTGCTAAAACTAAGTTGAGTGGCGATAATTGTCCGCTGTTGGTGACATTGAAGCCTGGTACGCAAAGGTCGGCTTATAAATCATTGCAAGATATTACTGAAGATTTGCGTAACGGTACTGGGGTTTATCAAGGTAGCGAGGGTAAGTTGGCAAATTCTAATTTTTCTCCGGCTTCGCCAGTGATTGATTTAACTCCTTTTTTGGCAGAGGAGGATCGGATTGCTGGATCTAATTCTGCTAAGTGATGTTAAATTTATAGGAATTACGCATGGGGTTCAGAAACCGGGTTTTTGCGAAAATACTTGGTTTCAGCCGACAGATTCGGAAAAAACCCGATTTCTTTGGTCGGAGTGCGTAAGTCCTGATTCATTGAAAAGTTCGTTTTGGCTAATTGTTATAACCCTCAATTTGCTGGCAACATCCTGGCTGGTAAGTCACAGTGCCAGGTATCGGAAACCCAGACACCGCAGGACTTCGTGGATTTTACCTCCTTCACAATTCTTAATAAAAACTTGAAGCCTTTATAGGTTACGCTCTACAAAATTCCAAAAAAAAGCCCCACCGCACCCCGACGCTCGGAAAGTTTAAGCACGCTCGGAAAGTTTTAATTCCCCGGAGTTTGAATAGGAGTTGGTGGATCCATTGGAGTTGGTGTCGGACCCGGAGTTGGTGGATCATCTACCGGAGTTTGCCTATGGTACGGAGATTCCCAGATCTCGTGTGATTTTCTAAAAGTTGGAACTAAAACTAGATTTGCCAGATAAGTTTTAATCGGAATTCCCCACCGAAAAGTATTAACTTGTACCCCTCCACCAGCAACTCTTGCCGCCGCTTGTTGCAGCGCCGCTTGCTGCTGCGGAGACAAACTTGCTTGCTGACTCTGCAAATCAGCAACAATTTGAGCGTCCGTCTTCCCGTGAACTGCCACCACTTTCCCGCTAGTATCTAAAACAGGCCCGCCACTCATACCGCCATAAGTAGAAGCATCATAGGAAATCCCATAACCCTGTTCCAACACATCTAATCCCGATACCGAACCTCGCACAAATTGTCTCACCAATTTGCCACCACCAGCCCTGTCAGGAAACCCAGAAATGTAGATTTGATCTGTTTGTTTCACGCTATCGGAATCGCCAAGATTGAGATTCGGGTAAGGACAAGTTTCCCCGGCTGACGGAAACGTTACCACTGCTAAATCCAGATTAGGATTTGCTTGGATGCTGTTAGTTTTATGAAGTTTTTGGTCATTAGTTTGCAGGTTCAAACTACGCCCTTCCACCACATGACGTGCCGTGAGAACCGTACAAACTCCCGTCGGCCCTGGCACAATAAAGCCCGTACCGTGTCCGCCTTCATTTTGGTAGGAAATCAGCACGAGACTATTTTTAACTGTTTCAGCAATTTCTTGAGATGACTTCGGCTGGGAGCAACTTGTTAAGGAGAGTCCGATGAGGGTAAAAATTAGCCAGCAAGAGCGGAATTTCATGAATTTTGCTGATAGTTTTAGAGAATAAGGGAGTAAATGAATGATTTCTACAACAGTGATCTGTTGTTTTCTAGGTAGGAGATTAATATGAAAGTATACCATTTTTTTGCGATCGTAGCTACGGGTAAGGAGATTGGAGCGATCGGAGGTGAGAAGTGAAGATTTAAAGCCTCTCGATATCTCGCTTGTAGCCAAGTCTAGATCCCCCTAAATCCCCCTTAAGAAGGGGGACTTTGACTGCACTCCTGTCCCCCCCTTCTTAAGGGGGGCTAGGGGGGATCTAGATTTTGTGGACTCACTTAATCTATCGACAGCAACGAAGTCTTTTCGTAAAAACCCGGTTTCTGGGCCCATGCGTAAGTCCTATTCCGTTATAATTTAGCTAGGATATTCTATCTGTAAAAATGGGATAGTAAATAATGACACTCACCGAATTAAAAATCGATCTAGCATCCTTAAATTCAGCCGACAAAGCAGCGGCTATAGAAATTTTACTTCAAACCTTAAGCACTGGTGCTATAGGCATTAAAAAGACTCCTGGCGTGTGTGGCGGCGATGCCTGCGTTGGCAATACTCGCATACAAGTTTGGGTACTTGTGGGTTATCGCCGTCTCGGATGCAGCGATGCTGAACTTTTTAAGTGCTATCCCCATTTGACTGCGGCTGACTTAGTAAATACTTGGGCTTATGCTGATGCTTACCCAGAAGAAATTGAACAAGCAATTAAAGAAAATGAGGAAGCCTAAAACCTGGCGCGAATTTGCTATAATCTAACTAATATCAAATCCGAACGATCGCACTTATGACCATACAAGAATTAGAAACTCAAGTCTTAACCTTAAATCCCGTTGATAAAGCTAAACTCATCAGCATCCTAACTCAAACTTTAACCAACGGTTCTCTAGGCATTAAAAAAACTCCCGGTGTGTGCGGAGGCGATGCTTGTATCGGCAATACTCGGATACCAGTTTGGTCGCTGGTGTGCGATCGCCGTTTGGGTGCTTCCGATGGTATCATCCTAGAATCATTTCCCGATCTAACCGCCGCTGACTTGGTAAATGCGTGGGCTTATGCTGATGCTTACCCAGAAGAAATTGAACAAACAATTAAAGAAAATGAGGAAGTTATGGAAGAAAGCGAGGTTTATTAAAAGTTGGCACGTTTTTACACAGATGAAAATTTTCCACTGGTAATCGTGGAATTACTGCGAACTTTTGGTCACGATGTTTTGACATTCCAGGAAGCTGGAAATAGTAAGGTGCGTCGCCTTCTACCATCTGCAAGTTTCATCTAACATATAGCAGCGACACACCCGACAAAGAACGCACCTCACTTAAAAAAAACACTATACAAACGATCGAGCTTTAAATTCTCAACCTACTTGTTCTAGATATTGAGCCAAATCATCTCGCAGGCGGCTCAGTTCGGCTTCAGTGGTCACGCGCACCCGATCGTCCCGAACCGTAATCAGCACTTTCGCAGCAAAGGGAGTCGGCCAGATATTCGGATTGCAGAACACCTCAAAAAATACCTCCCCTGCATAGCGGTATTCCATCGGCTTCTGGGGAGAAGCTTTGCCGCCCGCAGTTTTGGCTGCGACTGCTTTGAGACTTTCCATCAAAGTGGCGATCGCACTTTGCAAATCCCGCGCAGCTTGGGGGGAAAAGCTAAAGGAGACAGAACCTTCAACTAAATTCAGCGTAAATTGAGCAACAGACATAAGCAATCAAATTTAACAGACGTTAATGCTAAAAGATACAGTAACCCAAAGCAAGTACATTACAGCTAAATTGGGCTGCGATCGGGCGATTAATTAAAAATAATCTCAAGAAGCTAGGCAGTATTAATGAAGATCGATCTAGCCGTAAGCTAGATGACGCAAGACTTTTAACCTTTTGTTACTCGATCGGCTTTAAACTAGAAATTAGAAATTTTGATTTCTGATTCAGGAGACTCTATGCTAGCCGATAACCGTTCCGAAATCCGTAAGGTATTAATCATTACGTTATTGCTAAATATACTGGTGATGGCAATTAAAGCCGTCGTGGGTTGGTTGACAGGTTCTCTTAGTTTGTTAGCAGATGCCTTGCACAGTGTCACAGACAGTGCTAATAATATTTTAGGACTGGTGACTAATCATTATGCCAATCCCCAACCCGATCGCGATCATCCCTACGGACATCAGAAATTTGACGCGATCGGAGCTCTGGGAATTGCTGTTTTTTTGGGAATTGCCTGTTTTGAAATTCTCAGCGGCGCTGTTGAAAGGTTGCTACATGGTGGCAAAATTGTCAAAATATCCCCGAATGAACTATGGATATTGCTGATTGTACTAGGAATCAATATTTTTGTTACTTTTTACGAGCGCAGGGTTGGGAAACGCCTTGGTAGTGCTATTCTAGTGGCGGATGCTCAACATACGATGAGTGATGTTTGGGTAACAATCATGGTAATTGCTGGGTTGATTGGTGTTTGGCAAGGACAGGTTTGGAATATACCTCAATTGCAATCCCTAGATGTATTTTTGTCTTTTCCTGTGGCTTTGTTGGTGTTTCACAGCGGTTGGAAGGTGCTAACAGAAAATCTACCTTGGTTGGTGGATGAAATGGCGATCGCACCGGAGATTATTCACGAGATCGCGATGGATGTACCCGGAGTTGTCAACTGTCACTCGATCGCCTCTCGTGGCGTAGTCGGGCGTCAGGTGTTTATTGATATGCACATGATTGTGGATGCGGCTGATGTAGAAACTGCTCACCGGATTACAGAAGAAGTAGAAGCCCATTTGGAAGAACGTTTCAGTCCTGTACGCATCTTAATTCACGTTGAGCCACCCGCTTATAAGTCCGATCAAATCAGCTATGATTATGAAAAATGAATTTATTAGTTATTAGTTATTAGTTATTAGTAATGCCCGATGCCCGATGCCCGATGCCCGATGCCCAATTCCCAATTACCAATTACCAAAGGTATTCTGTTTTTTTAGCGATCGGACCTAAAAAAACCAGCCTCAAGACATACAGAAAAATCGTCTCAGAGAATTGCGCCGCATGGAAATGCCACAAGCTATGCTACGATGTGATAAAACTCCAGATGCAGAACAGACTCGATAAATGACCATCGAGGCTAAAAAATATCAGAGTCGCCCTGTACTATCAAATCCATTGCCAGTAATGAGTCCTGAGAATACCTTACACGACGTATCCACTGATGTAGATTCCTTGTCTACAAGTGCAGCAGACAGCCAGTCTCCTGAACATAATCCTGAATCACCCCAGCCAGAACTTCAGGCAGAACTTCAGCCAGAATCTCAGCCAGAATCTCAGCCAGATGCTCAGTTAGAAATTCAGCCAGAATCTCAGCCAGAATCTCCAGAAATTCAGCCAGAACCTCAGACAGATTCTCCAGAAATTCAGCCAGAATCTCAGCCAGATTCTCCAGAAATTCAAGCAGAAAAAGTAGGCAAGCCTACTCCAAAGCCAATCAAGAAATCTGACTTAGCCCACCAGTCAAAACCTCAACAAGATGCTCCTGAAGCAAAAGTAGAAAGCGACAGCAAGCCTACTCCGAAGCCAATCAAAAAAGGTGACTTGCCTGCTGTCTCAGAACCTCAATCAGATGCTCCCACAGAATCCGCACCAGAAGCAAGCCAGTCTACTCCAAAAGCGAAGAAAATAATTGGAGGAGTGTCTAAATCACCATCTCAGAGAAGTCCTTCCAGGGATGGAGCGGAAAGCGGAGGTGGTTTCAATATGGCGACTCAAAGACCGCCAAAAGCACCTAAGTCTCAATCTTGAAGCACGACGATCGATTTCTCTGACTTACCATGCGATCGCCTCGATCGCACATTTAAAATATTATAATCAAAATAGCACAAAGCAAAAGGCGATCGCCCTTTCTCTATGCTAAAATAACCTACATACATTAGCCAACATAAATTTGGGAGGTTAGTATGCCTTTCAGCGCTTACAAAACAGTCAGTTCAGTTCTCAAAGAATTTCAGATTACCTACACCGAATCTAATTTCGTAGTAGAAACAGAGTTTCAGATACCTGACTATTTTCGAGAAGATTTAGAATTTACTATGCGAGAAGGAGTGGTTGATAATTCGGAATTTGCCATTTGCGAAAATTTGATTTATCCACTGCTCAAAGAAGTTTGGAAGCACTATTACACTGGGTTCGTTTTGTGGAGTCATCAATCTCTCACCTACGACCAATATCTTTCTGGATTTCCTGAATATATCTTGGCTAAACGTTCTATTTTAGGAAAAGTTGTCTTTGAACAACCTTACTTTCTATTAGTGGAAGCGAAACAAGATAACTTTGAAAACGGATGGGCTCAGTGTTTGGCTGAAATGATTGCTGCACAGCGACTGAATAAAAACCCCGATCAAGAAGTATTTGGAATTGTCTCAAATGGCGGAGTATGGCAATTTGGTAAGCTAAAGTCTAATAATTTTACTAAGAACAAACAATCTTACTTGATTGATGACTTGAATCTACTATTTGCTACGATCAATTACGTGTTTAAACAATGTGAATTGCTTCTGGAACCTGATGATTAAACAGTGCGATAGCCCTTTAATAGTATGCTAAAATCAGCCCAATAACATAACTAACCTAAACTTAGTTAGGAATTTATTATGCCATTTAGTGCTTACAAAACCATCGATACCGTTGTCAAAGAATTTCAGATTACCTACACCCAATCTAACTTTATTATTGAAACTGAATTCCCTATCCCCGACTACTTTCGAGAAGACTTGGAAATCGTTATGCAAGACGGCGCGGCAGACTGTTCGGAATTTGCCATTTGCGAAAATCTGATTTATCCAGTTTTGAAGGAAGTTTGGAAGCAATATCGCCAAAAATTTATATTGTGGAGTCACAAATCCTTAACCTATGACGAAAATCTATCAGGATTTCCTGAGTATATATTAGCGAAAAAGTCTCCGTTGGGAAATGTTGTGTTTGACAAACCTTACTTTTTGTTAATTGAAGCAAAACAGGATAATTTTGAGTGGGGATGGGCGCAGTGTATGGCTGAAATGATTGCAGCGCAAAAGCTGAATCAAAAACCAGAACAAGAGGTAATTGGAATTGCTTCTAATGGAAAATTATGGGAATTTGGTAAACTTAAAGGGAATGTTTTTACTCGCAATCAAACGTTTTATACAATTCAAGAATTAGACAAACTTTTTGCTGCGATAAATTATGTGTTTCAGCAGTGTGAATTGCTCCTGGATGCTGAAAAAAGCTGAAATGGGCGATCGCAATTAAACACTCTTTTTGCCTACAGTTCATCAGGATCGATCCCCATCGCCCTTGTCGATCCTTATTTCTGCTTTATTGAGACTATTATTTTCTCCAGTTGTAATCGACTTCTCATCACTATTTACTTGGTTGTTTGTTTTTATTGTCATAGCACTTGCATCTTTTGCAGATGAATGGTTGAATGATTTTAGCGACCGCAATAAAAGTTCCTTACATTTTGTATTAAAAGCGATTTTTCACAATCGGGTTATTACCAAAATAACTATTCACAATTTTTAAAGTTATGGCTATTTTCCTAATCATTATGGGTGTGATTGTTTTGAATTTTACAGGTGTATCTCATTAATTGGATTTTTCAACCGCAGATGTCAGCCGATGAACGCAGATGAACGCAGATGAACGCAGATGGGATTTTATCTGCGTTTATCTGTGTTAAAATAATCTTCGATCTATCATTCCCACTCGATCGTTCCAGGCGGCTTAGAAGTAATGTCGTAAACCACGCGGTTCACCCCTTTAACTTCATTCACAATCCGATTTGAGATTAATTCCAACAAATCGTAAGGAACTCGCGCCCAATCGGCCGTCATCCCATCTTCACTGGTAATAAACCGCAAGACAATTGGGTAAGCATAGGTGCGTTGGTCTCCCATCACCCCTACACTGCGAATGGGAAGCAAAACTGCAAAAGCTTGCCAAAGTTCGTTGTACAATCCGTGTCGATTAATTTCTTGGCGCACCACCAAGTCAGCATCCCGCAAAATATTTAATCTTTCGGCGGTAACTTCTCCCAGAATCCGAATCGCTAATCCCGGCCCAGGGAAAGGTTGTCGGTTGACTATTTCTTCTGGAAGCCCGATCGACCGGCCGACTTTTCGCACTTCATCCTTGAACAATTTTCGCAGCGGTTCGATCAGCTTAAAGCACAAATCTTTAGGTAAACCGCCGACGTTGTGATGGCTTTTAATTTTAACAGCAACTCTTTCACCACTTTTGGGATCTACATTAGTGTCAGCAGATTCAATTACATCTGGGTAAAGAGTACCTTGGGCGAGGTAATCGAAGGGTCCAAGACGTTTCGATTCTGCTTCAAATACGCTGATAAATTCGTGACCAATCCGCTTGCGTTTTACTTCCGGATCGGTAACACCTTCAAGCTGAGCTAAAAAGCGTTCGCGAGCATTAACATACTCAACATCAATGTGGAATTGCTCTTTAAATAATTTCACCAACCGTTCCGGTTCATACTTCCGCATAAACCCTTGGTCGATAAACATACAGGTAAGTTTATCGCCGATCGCCCTATGCAGCAAAAAAGCCAAAGTTGAAGAATCAACCCCGCCGGATAGAGCCAATAATACTCGTTTGTCTCCGACTCTGGCTCTAATTTCACGAATCGATTCCTCGACAAAAGTAGCTGTCGTCCAAGTCGGTTCGCACTCGCAAATATGATAAACAAAATTACGAATTAAAGCCTGTCCACCGATGGAATGAACTACTTCTGGATGAAACTGAACTCCGTACAAATTTTTGTCGTGATTAGCAATTGCCGCACAGGAAGTATTTTCCGTGTGAGCTAGAATCGCAAAACCTTCTGGCAATTGGGTACAAGAATCTCCATGGCTCATCCACATGGTGCTACCATCTTCGACATTAGTCAACAAATCCGTAGGGTCGTCAATGGATAGGGATGCCTTGCCATATTCGGCTAACTTAGCGCGATCGACTACCCCTCCGAGTTGCTTGACCATCAACTGCATCCCGTAGCAAACACCCAACACGGGTATTCCTAAATGCCAAATTTCCGGGTCACATTGAGGAGCTCTTTCGTCATATACAGAACTCGGCCCACCTGAAAGAATAATTCCTTTAGGAGCGATCGCTGCTAACTGTTGGGCAGTAGTGCGGTAAGAAATAACTTCTGAATATACTTGAGTTTCGCGAATGCGGCGAGCAATCAGTTCGGAATATTGCGAACCGAAGTCGAGAATCACGATCTTCTGGCGATCGATCTGCCCTAGAGAAGAGTTGCTTAGGGCGGATTCAGTTTCTATTTGAGTAGTCACGGTTAGTGGGTAATTGCTAATTGCTAATGGGTAGAACCTAGAACCGAGATTATTCGTCTGAAATAAACCTAGGTAATTAAGGTCTAGGGAGTTGGAATTAAGACTTAATTAAGTATTATCCCCGATCGATCTTGGAGCAAGAGTTACGGGATATTCACACCACATTAACAAATTTGTGTCAAAAATGTATCTCCTAGTTCACTTTTAACAATAATTTTGCGATCGCGCCCGAACATCACTGAACCCACGGGCACACGCTGCCCGCTGTGAGTAAACACGCAATCCGATGAGCGCAAGTCTATCTGTTGAGCGATGTCGCCGTAAATGCGATCGACCCAATTGCTGTGATTCTCCGCATCAAAAACCCGCAGTTGCTCCAGAGCATCTTCCGCGCTAGCAGCCTCAAAAATCGAGGAACACAAATCAGACGGCATTCCGGCCCGCGCACAAAAAGCTGTCAGAATTTCGCGCCGCCCATCGGCGAGGTGGTGATGAGTGTGAAAAATCCCCGCCGCCAATTTCATTAACTTTCCGTGATAGCCAAACAGCAGAATGGATTTCACACCCTGAAATCCAGCCTCTGCGAGTAAAGGGCCTAGCCAATTAGCGGTTTTGACCAGCCGCTGCGGATCGATGCCCAGTTGTCTAGCCAAATCCAAGCCATTTTCGCCGATGCAAAACACCAAACAGTCAAATAGCTGGGCTTTTTGTTGTAGTTGTTCGCGGTAAATTTCCAACTGTCCGGGGGCGCTCAAGGGTTGAGAAATGCCCGTTGTACCCAGCAGCGACAGTCCTTCTACCACACCGAAAGCTTCGTTGGAAGTACGGGTTGCCAGTTGGCGACCTGATGGCAGAATCAAGGTGACAGTAATTTTTTCTCCGGTTTGGAGTTCTCGGCTGAGATTCACACGCAACAGCCGCTGGGCATAATCGTAGATTGCCGCTCCTCCACCGGTTTTGTGATGTCCAATTCCCTCGCCCCCAACAATCAGTATTTGTTCTTGTGCTTCCTCAATTTCTCCCTCGGACACTCTCCGTAATTCCACCATTGCCCAAACTGGGGTATGGCGAGTCAGATCTAGGTTGTCACCAGGGTCAGAGCGAGTCACAGCTAAAGCTGTGTCAGTTTTTATTACAGATACTTGTTCGATGGGTACTGATGCGGTTATTATGGGTTCTAGTAAATCTACTGAGACGCTATCTACAGATTGAATACCTCTACGCAAACAGCGCAGGGCGGCTAGTGCGGCAGCACAGGCAAATACTGGGAGTGTGTACCCGGAACGAGGTTGAGTTTTTGTCATGATGGATTGTTGATATCTGTAAATTTACTGATGAGAAGCATCACAGAGCAGGAGTGACACCGCTCAAATATTTAAGCCTAGTTAGCGATCGAGTTGGCTGTCAATCGCAGTTAGCGTCATTTTTGTCAATTGTTTTTGACGGGGCTTTAGACCCTTTTTTTGGTAAACTAACTCAAAAAAAGCCAAAATTTAAAAAAATCCCAGCCTCTAAAAAGGGCTGGGATTTTTTTAAGTTATAGAAAAAGTGCGTTTGACCAATAACTTAAGCTTGACGTGAATAGTATTCCACAACTAGCAGTTCGTTAACCTGAAGCGCAATCCACTCGCGTTCCACAATGCCATTAACTTTACCAACGAGTTTTTGCTTATCAAATTCCAAGTGACTTGGCAAGTGAGCCAACCCTGGATCTTTGAGATTCGCTTCCACCATTTGGCGCGAACGTTCCCGATTTTTTACCGAAATGACATCTCCAGGCTTGCACTGATAGCTGGCGATATTAACTTCGCGATCGTTCACAGTCACATGACCGTGATTTACCAATTGTCTAGCAGACGGAATGGTAGGAGCCATTCCCATCCGAAACACAGTGTTGTCCAAGCGCATTTCCAAGAATTGCAGTAACACTTGACCTGTGGAGCCGGTAACTCGGCGGGCTTTCCGAACGTAACGAAGCAGTTGACGTTCTGTCACACCGTAATTGAAACGGAGTTTTTGCTTTTCTTGCAAGCGAACCGCATACTCAGAGAGCTTTTTGCGGTCTTGACCATGTTGCCCAGGTGGATAATCCCGTCTGGGTGTTTTTCGAGTCAGCCCAGGCAAATCCTTGAGGCGACGGACGATTCTTAATCGGGGACCCCGATATCGAGACATTGATTTTCCTCTGTAATGTCTGTATAAAATTTTATACAGGCTTTATATTTTGGCACTCTCAGGTGTAAAACGCTGAGATTTTTGGTTCTGCGAGACGACTTCCCGACGCAGAATTACTCTAATATCAGTAGTAGTCATCTCTCCCCAAACGTTGTTCGGAGCGGTGTCCGAAAGTTTCGGTATGCCCTACCGTACTCAATTTTTGACCCGTTGCTTATCGTATCACACAAAATCTGAATTGAAAGCCGATCGCCCGATCGCACCAAATTAGTGACAAAAATTCATAAATTAAATCCCCCATGCACCACCCCAAATTTTCCCAAAGTTCGGCCACACTCCCAGCAGCCAAAGGCTCACCGCCTAGTGGGCGCTGGATTTTAGCCCTGGGAACACAACTAGCAACCATCGGTTTGCTGGCCACCATACTGCCTCCCATGCCCGCATCAGCCATCACGATTAGATTCCCTCGCACTAAAAATGCCTATCGCGCCTGCTCTGTGGAACTAATGGGAGCCGGACTTACCGCAGATGCAGCGGCCAGCGCTTGCGCCGACGCGCTCCACCCCCGCGACATCTCTAAGTGCGTGGTTCAAATCAACCGCAAAACGAATATTGCCGCGGTGGAGGCCCTTGGTAGCTGTCAGCGAGTGCGTCGCCCCCTACAGTTGGCAACTTGCGTAGTGGACATTAACACCAAATCTCGGACTACAACCACAACGCCGCTGTTGGTGCTGGATCAGTGTCGCCGCAGTTTATTACCAGAACAATTTTCCGAATGCGTAGTAGGATTGAGCCGTCAGGTAGACTTTTCGCTCGATCGCCTAATGAATACTTGTCTCGACACTAGGGAGAAAGTAAGTCAAGTAGACGATCGTCCCATACCAAAACTTCCTGTGGATTTAATTGCACCACCTTCTCGGCTAAATTAATTGATCATTGGACATTGGGCATTGGGCATTTTGTTACTCGTTCCCAGGCTCTGCCTGGTAACGTAGATCCGGAGGCTCTGCCTCCAATTCTCCTCAAAGCTTGCGAGGCAGAGCAAGAGTGACATCCGTTCCCAGGCAGAGCCTGGGAACGAGTCAAATCGGGCATTACTCTTCCTTCTTCCTTCTTCCTTCTTCCCTCTTTGATTTAATGTCACAAATTTTTGGTCAAATTACTGTCGAAGAATTAAGCCAGCGTTTAGCAGAAGCAACTACGGAGCGATTGCAGCTTGTAGATGTGCGAGAACCTCACGAAGTGGAACTCGCCTCACTCCCAGGATTTGCAATTTTTTCCCTCAGCGAATTTGCCACCTGGTCAACGGAAATAGACGATCGCCTCGATCGCGACACCGAAACCCTAGTTCTGTGTCATCATGGAGTGCGATCGGCTCAAATGTGCCACTGGTTGAGCGATCGAGGCTTCACCAACGTTAAAAACATCATTGGCGGTATCGATGCTTATGCCATGGTAGTCGATCGGACCATCCCCCGGTACTAATAGCAAATTATGTACCTAGGAGTTCTCTTCCTCTGCGCCCTCTGCGCCCTCTGTGGTTAAATAATTCATCATAAACCACAGAAAATAACCAGCAATCAAAACAACCAACAATCAAAATAACCAGCCGGTGGTGCATCATCAAACAAAACTTGAGCTTGGTCTAAATTAGGTACAGATTCAGCTAATGCTTTACCTAACTTGACTTCCAGCGCTCTGTCTGTTAAAGCAAAGGAAAATTGATGGTAATTTTGCAAAGAAGCAGCCCTAGAAACAATCTCATTGTTATCTAAAATCGGACTATTACTGCCAATTAAAACACTGTTAATGTTCTTCCAAGGGCAGACATATACCTGGGAAAAAGCACTTTGAAAAGTTTTGATTTTTTCTGCATAAAACTCATCTCTTTGCAGCAGATTGACTAGCACAACTCCTGCACTAGACAAATGTTTTTGGCAAAGTTCATAAAATTCCTTAGTTGCTAAGCGATGGGGAAAGTAGCCATTGCCAAAAAACACATCAGTCATGATTATATCGTAGAGAACATCTGGTTTTTGCTGTTCGAGATACTCTCTGCCATCTTGAATTGCTACAGTCAGTCGTGAGTCTAATTTTACCCCAAAACACTGTGTAGCTGCTTCAACTGCGATCGGGTCTACATCCGCACATTCAATGAGAGTTTCTCGCAAATAGTGGTGCAAAACTAAGGGAATTCTGCCGCCACCAAAACCAGCAATGTAAATTCTTTGAGGTTGACTTTGCCACACCAAAGCTAACATCATCGCCTGAGTATATTCAGAAACAAGATGTAAAGGATTATTTAAATCAAACACAGATTGCAATAAATCTGTATACAAATTTACCTTTTCTACTAAAGATAGCTTAATGCGCGATCGCTCTTTTTTAACTGCAACATAATGAACTCCAGAATCTTTACAAAAAATCATGCCATCAGGCTGTTGTTGCACCCAAGCCAGCCGCTGCTGAATGGCCACTAAATTAAGAGTTTGCCAGTTTTTGCGATCGTTAATCATCTAATATTAAATCTGCCTTATTTCTTAGTCCGCGCAGGCGGACTTCGTTTGTATAGACGCGGTTTCAACCGCCCGGTCATCTGTTTCGTTTGTATAGACGCGGTTTCAACCGCCTGGTCTCCTGCTTCGTTTGTATAGACGCGGTTTCAACCGCCTGGTCATCTAGAACCTAGCTAGAACAATTAAGCCCGCTGATAGGCCACCAATTCCAAACCAGAAATCGAAAATTCCACCCTTTTCCAATCTTCCTTTTTACCCTCAAAATTTTCAAACGCACAATCAGTCAGCAAAATCTCTCCCTGTTCCGCCAAATCCTCTCCCAGCTTCGATGCCAGATTAAATTCCGAACCGTACATATCCTCTCCTTCCAGCATCAAAACATCACCGTAGCCTATCCCGATGCACAGATAAATATCCATTTCAGGCGGTAGAGTAGTATTCACAGCCCCCGTATGCTTCAGAGAATCGATCGCAGCATCCACAGCCGATTTTACATCAGGAAACACTGCAAAAATATTGTCAGCTTCCTCCTTCACTACAGTGCCGCCATATTCAGCAATTACAGGATAGACAATTGCGTGCATCCGGTGAATCATTGACAAAAAATGAATAATTCCGTAACGCACAGTTGTCCGAGAAAATCCCGACATATCGATGACCATAATCGCATGAGTTTGGCGAAAAGTTGCATTGATTTCAGCATCAATTTCTGCCATTTTTTCAGGGCGTTCGTTTCTTTCTTGCAGTAATTTTCGCAGGTAAACACGGTTATTTGTTTTCATTTTTTTTAATTAAATTTCCAATCGCGACACACTTCTTGAGGGCGGCAACCCGGATGCAATGCACAATTTATACCATCCTTGCCATGATAATAATAGCAGATTTTGCAAGGTCTGGTTTGCTGAAACTTTTTGAGCAAGATTGTGCGTATCATCTGCACTTTGTTGCGATACTTGTTCGCCTTCAAGTGACTTGGTTGAATTGCCAAAGCTTGATCGAAAGCTGCTAAACTGGCATCGTACAATTTCAGGATTTGGGGGCTGTATTTTGTCCAAGCATCGGCGCGGCTTTGATACAGTTCGATCGTACTTAAGTTTAAAATACCATATTCCGTCCAAGCATCTGCTGAAGCTCGATCGAACTTAATATTAGCATTGAGCAACACTTTTTTGATAGTTGCTAAAAGTTCCCTCGGCTGCCAAGGTTTGGTAACATAAGCATCCGCTCCTTCAATCGCCATCGAAAATAAATCTAACCGCTGTCCCTTCCCTGTTAAAAATACGATCGGTATATTCCGAGTATCAGGGTTAGCTTTAATTAAACTACAAACACCGTAGCCGTCCATGCGAGGCATCACGATATCTAATAATATTAAATCGGGGTACTTTTTCTCGATTTGAGCCAGAGCTTCCACACCGTCAGATGCCTGCATTATATTCAATCCGCTGCAACTCAATTGATGTGAAATACACTCCCGCTGGCTGCGGGAATCTTCTACAACTAAAACTGTGCTCATCTCTCCCTCCTTTTGTGTTTGAGGTCAAACTTTCCACCGCTTCGACTCGCCCTTGCTGAAATTAGTTTACCCAAAAAGGAAGCAAAAGTTTCAGATATTCATAAGTTGATACATTCGACCTCTCCTCAAAAGCCTGTCCCCAATAATTATGGGAGATGTCTATTAGTCAAAGATAGAAGAGTTTCATGAGAAGCGATTTTTTTTAGTGGGGGACCCAACATCACCACCGATGGGGGCAAGCAGGGGGGATTGCCCCTACTTTTACCCGCTGGTGCAGAGGCTTCGCATCCAGGAGTGTTGTTGCAGAAACCGCGATTAATCCCTATTTAATGGAAGTTGTAACAAACGAAGCAACACTGAGAATTCGGAGGAAAAGTTGGTTGTATTGAAAGAGATAATGGGCTACTGTATTACTGGAAAGTCATCTCTTGACAACAAATGAATAGATTGCTCCTCACTTTACTGGTAAATCCGACCCTGCTAGGGTTTCTGATGTCTTTGAACGTGATGGTAAATCCCGTTCGCGCCGAAACTCCAGACGGGCAGACTAATGCACCCAACTGCGTCAAATCACCCCACACTCAGCGCTTGACTTGCCTGCGGCTTCCCGCCAAAACTGCGGCTTCCAATTCTAAAGTAGCCATTCGTTGGCAGCGCCAGGGTGACGAACCGATCGCGATGCTGGACTTTAGTGAAGAAGAAAGCGATGCAGCGGTGGCATTATTTGGTTGCGACTGCCCGCTGTGTCTCAATTCGCTGCGCCAGTTGCGGGGTTTGCCGCCACTAGCAAGTTAAAGCCGATCGCACTTAATTTTAGCCATAAAGCGCGATCGCCCGAAGTTATACCAATTTCATAAAGTAGCGCTACATATCTACCCCCCCAACCCCCCCTTAGTAAGGGGGGGCTAAGAACTACATCTGTAGTATGATTTTATGAAAATAGTATTACTTCCGTGCGATCGCCCATACTACCAATATATAATATCAAGGAAGTAAACCGCTACAAGTGAATCATGTCCGCAAACACCGCGCTACCCCCAGCCCTAGCCAAAATCGTCCAGCGCTTTCAGCGACACGCCGACCCAAAACAGCGCTACGAACAACTGCTGTGGTATGCTAAGCGACTACCAGCATTTCCCGAAGGCGACAAATTGCCGGAAAACAAAGTTTCTGGCTGCGTGTCGCAAGTTTATATTACGGCAAATTTGACCGACGGAAAAGTTCTGTTTCAAGGGGATTCTGACGCTCAATTAGTCAAAGGATTAGTCGGCTTACTCGTGGAAGGTTTGAGTGGCTTAACTCCCGCTGAAATTGTTAACGTTACCCCAGATTTTATTCAAGATACGGGATTGAATGTGAGTCTGACACCTTCCCGCGCCAATGGATTTTACAACATATTTCAAATGATGAGAAATAAAGCACTTGCTTGTGAATTGAGCCAGCAAGTCGCCGCCAATTAAAAACCTAAACAGCCATGACTCAAACTACAGATTTAACAAAAACTAATTCTGCTAACTACCCCGGCACTGTTAAAGAATATCTCTGGCCGTGGAAAGAAACCTCAATTAAAGTTGTTTACGAAAGCACAGGAGAGGGAACTCCTGTCTTGTTATTGCCGGCATTCAGTACGGTTTCGACGCGGGGAGAAATGCGTCCTTTAGCAGAATTATTGTCTCCCCATTTTCAAGTTGTGACTGTCGATTGGCCTGGTTTTGGCGATTCATCTCGCCCGCGGACGGACTATGAACCGTCATTATATCATCAATTTTTGACAGATTTTGTGGGGGCAATTTTTAATAGTCCTGTGGCGGTAATTGCAGCGGGTCATGCTGCGGGTTATGTGATGGCATTAGCGCAATCTAAACCTCATGTTTGGTCAAAGATTGTGTTGGTGGCACCAACTTGGCGCGGGCCTTTGCCGACGATGAGCAAACAGCAGAGTGGCTGGCACTCTATTGTGAGAGAATTAGTCCGATCGCCCATTCTCGGACAATTCCTATATAAACTGAATACTGCGCCGTCTTTCCTCAGTTTCATGTACCAGCGCCACGTCTACGCGGATGCGGCTAAAGTCACAGCGGATTTTATTCACGGTAAATGGCAAGTTACGCAGAAACCGGGTGCTAGGTATGGTTCGGCGGCTTTTGTGACTGGTGGTTTAGATCCGGCAAAAGTGCGATCGGAATTTACGGATAAGTTTCAACAATTAGCAATGCCGGTAATGGTTGTAATTGCTGAAAATGCGCCTCCCAAATCTAAGGCTGAAATGGAAGTTTTAGCGGAATTATCTGGTGTTGAATCGCGGGTGATTCCTGGTTCTTTGGGGACTCACGAAGAGAATGCCGTAGATTTGGCGAAGGTGATTAAATCTTTTATTTGAGAGGATTAAGAGGGATTGAACCACAGAGGGCGCAGAGAACGCAGAGAGAAGAGATGAGGGGATGAATGTAAGCTGTTTTTTGATGTTAGTTTGGATTTTTTGCTATGGGTTTTGTCTCCCAGTCTATGCTGTGGGATATCCGCAGTTTCCTGATTCACAAAAGAGCATAATTGAAGGTGCGATCGACTTTCACATCCATTCTTCTCCTGATGTGATTCCCCGCCGAATTGATGATTTTGAAGTCGCTAAATTAGCTGCTAGGGCGAAGATGAAAGCGGTGGTATTGAAAAATCATTTTGGGAGTACAGCAGCCCGCGCAGTTTTGGTTAATAAGATAGTACCAGAAATCCAAGTTTTCGGAGGTGTTGTTCTCAATCATTCTGTCGGTGGGATGAATCCTCAAGCGGTGGAAGCTATGCACCGCATCGGTGGCAAATATGGTAAAGTAGTATGGCTACCAACGGTTGATGCTGATTGTCATTTGAGGGCTTTTCACCAGCCGGGAAGGGGGATTAAAGTTGCAGAAAATGGCAAGGTTTTACCGGAGACAGAAGCGGTATTGCAGATGGTAGTTAGAGAGAATTTGGTGTTGGAAACTGGTCATATTTGCCCGGAAGAGGTGATGGCTGTTGTGGAGCGATCGCACTTGCTCAACATTAAGAACATCCTGATTACCCACGCCATGGCTGATGTACCCGGTTTGTCCCTAGAAAATATGCAAACAGCCGCCCAGATGGGAGCTTTCTTAGAACTCGCATTTGTCAACGATTTGATGGGAGAAAATGCGGCGGATGACGGACATAAAAACTGGCATCATGTTTCAATTACCAAGATGGCGGCCGCGATTAAGCTCATCGGTGCGGAGCATTTTGTGCTCAGCACCGATTTGGGGAGAAAACCCGATCCTTTACCTACGGAAGGTTACAAAATGTTTGTCAAAAAGTTAAGGAGTGAAGGCATTTCTCAGCGGGAAATAGATTTAATGATGACCCAAAATCCCGCTGTTTTGTTAGGAATTACCTGATTTAACTTAACCCTTCAATCAACAAATTTCGGGCACTTTGCAAGGCAGAATCTAACTTGCTTGCATCGCGTCCTCCAGCCTGGGCTAAATTCGGCCGCCCGCCACCTTTTCCACCACAAATTTGAGCAATTCCCCCAATAAATTTCCCGGCTTGCAATCCTTTTTTGTTGACTTCTGGACTAAAAGCTGCTACCAAACTCACTTTGTCTGGTTCAGGAATAGAGGCCAAAACTACTGCACTATTTCCTAGTTTTTGCTGTAACCTTTCTGCGGCAGTTTTTAAGGCTTCTGTATCCACATCTCCCAATTGCGCCACAATGATTTTGAATTCGCCAATGGATTCAGCCTGGGCTAACAATTGGTCAGATTTAGCAATGGCTAATTCTGACTTCAAAGCAGCCAATTGTTTCTGAGTATCCTTCAATTCATTCTGCAAATTAGTGATGCGATTTGGCAATTCTTCGGGTTTGGCCTTAAATCGATCGCCCAAATCGCGCACTACCTTATCCCGCACATTCAAATAGTCCAACACAGCTTGGCCAGAAACCGCCTCTATCCTGCGAACTCCCGATGCTACACCAGCCTCGGAAATTATCTTGAATAACCCAATTTCTGCGGTGTTGCTGACGTGGGTGCCGCCGCACAATTCCATTGAAACACCAGGGAAATCAATCACTCGCACGACATCGCCGTACTTCTCGCCAAACATGGCGATCGCACCTTTTTCTCTGGCTTGGGCGATCGGCATTTCTGCAACTTCGGCAATATGCGCCTCTGCAATCCAACCATTAATTTTATCCTCAATTTGCTCCAACTCTGCCACAGTCACCGCCCGTGGAGAATTGAAATCAAATCGCAATCTATCAAAGGATACCAAGGAACCGGCTTGGGAAATAGAATCATCCACAATTTGCCGTAAAGCTGCTTGCAATAAGTGAGTTGCTGTGTGATTTGCCTGCACTCGGCGACGACTACTATTATCAATTTTGGCAGTTACACTATCCTCAACTCTCAGGGTTCCTCGTTCCACAATCCCGAAATGTACGAAGAAATCAGACTCTTTTTTGACATCCTCAATCCTCACCAACAAACTCTCTGAATTTTCTCCCTCTGCGCCGGGGCGGTTTAAATAACCCTTATCCCCAATTTGTCCCCCAGATTCAGCATAAAATGGTGTCCGATTCAACACCACTTGTACCTCGGTTCCCGCCACTGCTTCTGTCACAGATTTGCCGTTGACTAAGATAACTTCCACCTTAGCTAAACTCGACAATTCCCCATAGCCAACAAACTCTGTGCTGTGGATGGTTTCCGCTAATTTATCCAGGGAACCTTGGACGGTTAAATCAATGGTTTGATGGGCATCTTTGGCGCGAGTTTGCTGTTCCTTCATGGCTGCTTCAAAGCCATCTAAATCGACAGATATGCCATATTCTTCTGCTATTTCTTGGGTCAATTCTAAGGGAAAACCGTAGGTATCATAAAGGGTGAAAGCATCTTGACCAGAAATCTGTATGGTGGGTTCGGCATCTTGCCCGCCCTCAGCAACCACCAGGTTAGATGCCTTTTCTAGAAGAGCTTTTTTGACAATTTCTGATAACAGTTTCTCTCCCCGTTCTAAAGTCTTGAGAAACTGAGCTTCTTCCCTTGCTAGTTCTGCTTTAATTGCTGCTTCTCGCTGACGGACGTTGGGATAAGCTGCTTCGTTCAGGGCGATCGCACTTTCTGCCACTCGCACCGTAAATTCTTCTGCAATCCCAATCAGCCGCCCGTGGCGTACTACCCGGCGAATTAATCGACGCAAAATGTAACCTCTACCTACATTTGAGGCACGAATTTCATCGGCAATCATGTGTACCACAGCTCGAATGTGGTCGCCAATTACTTTCAGCGAAACTTTGGTTTTTTCGTCGCTATTTGCGTATTCAATTCCGGCAATTTCGGCGGCGGATTGAATGATGGGTAAAATCAAATCTGTTTCGTAATTATTGGGGACTTTTTGGAGGATTTGCGCCATCCGTTCTAATCCCATGCCCGTATCAATATTTTGATTTTGCAGCGGTGTTAAATTTCCTTCTGCATCTTTATTGTACTGCATGAATACCAGGTTATAAAATTCGATAAATCTGGTATCGTCTTCTAGGTCGATCTGGTCGCCTCTTTCTGGGTGGAAATCGTAGTATATTTCGGAACAGGGACCGCAGGGGCCGGTGGGGCCTGATTGCCAGAAATTGTCGGCTTCTCCCATGCGTTGAATGCGTTCTGCTGGAATGCCGATTTCGTCGCGCCAAATCCCAAAGGCTTCGTCATCTTCTCGGAAGACGCTAACTACTAAGTTTTCTGGGCTTAAACCGAAGACTTCGGTGGAAAGTTCCCAAGCCCAAGCAATGGCTTGTTTTTTGAAGTAGTCGCCGAAGCTGAAGTTTCCCAACATTTCAAAAAATGTGTGGTGACGGGCGGTGCGGCCGACGTTTTCGATGTCGTTGGTGCGGATACATTTTTGGGATGTGGTGGCGCGAGGAGATTCGGCAGTGCGCTGTCCCAGAAATATTGGCTTAAATGGTAGCATTCCGGCGATCGTCAGCAATACTGTCGGATCTTCTGGCACTAAGGAGGCGCTGGGTAAGATTTGATGTCCTCGCTGGGCATAAAATTCTAGGAATGTTTGACGAATTTGGCTACCGGACAGAAACTGAGGAGAAATAGACATGACAAAAACACTTAAGTATGTAAAGATGTAGCAACAATAGAACTTACCAAATACTTGGGTTTAAAGCCCCGTTACTTCGACTACGCTCAGCACATCGCCTTATAGGAGGGCTTTAATTCAAGTGTAAAGATGTCTTGCAAGCTACAAGTTTATAGCTACAATTGCTTGTAAGCATCATAGAATCATCTCATGATTGTACTAGAGTTCAAGTTAAAAGGCAAAGCACAGCAATACCGGGTCATCGACGAAATGATCCGCACAGCGCAGTTTACAGGCAAGCCGACTGGTTGAACCAAGAATCCCCGCGCATTTATGCCGGGGAGTGTCAAATCTATATGGATATTACGATCATTATAATGAGTAATGTAAAGACATATCAAGTTTTGCAAATTGTGCTTGGCCCTCCAGAAAAGTCATGCTAACTTAATAATAGACACCGGACAGAAAGGAAAAGGAGGTCGCTATATTTAGAAACACAGTTCGAGGATATAGACATGGTGTCTCCGGTCTAAATTCCCAAGGTGGCAGAAATTAACCGAACACAACACATAATGTAGCAACACTGTCGATCGAGCAGTAAAGCTAAACGAAAGTCGAGTTTGACTAATTGTGGTTTCGGATTAAAAGTAAAGCTGCCAAAGTTGTAAACCCCTAGTAAGTAATTGTTCTTAATCGGAAATATACCTCGTTTGTTAAACAATCAAAGGTTCTCATATTGGGTCTGGTCGTGGTCGATCGGACCCTAAGTTTGTTGAGAGGGCTATTGACTGGCAAGTAATAGTTAAGTTTTATGTACAAATTGAGCCGTAGCACTCATACTAAATCCAGGTTGAAAAACTTCTTGATTGCTAGATAGGGGGAGAGGGCAGGGTTGTACATTTATCAAGAAAATGATGATTTTGTAGGGGTAGTGGATGGTGTGTGCCTACCATCCCCATGTACTGAGTCTGGGAGTTTTGAGGTGGGGTAGAGGGGTAGAGGGGGAGTGAGGTAGAGGGGGAGACGGTGAGATGGGGAGATGGTGACATAGGTCAAGATAGTGGCTATTGGTACTGAATAATTCTGCCTAAACGTGATAAATAATTAGATGTGTGTTCGCGATCGCTGTTTTTTAGTGGCGGATCTGGTGCTGTCGCTAAAGCTACAGTCAAGATGCGATATCATGGAAAATGTCAATAAAAGACATTAAAATCTACCTGGCTGTCTCAGGAAAGTCTACCCTTGACTAGCTTGCTGCAAGGTAAGGATGGCAAATAGCCATTTTTAGTAACAGGATTGCGCCCAACAATCTGAATCTCAGGATATTTAGAGTGAATTCTCTAAAGAAACTTATCCCCGACTCAGGGGAAACAGTCTCAAACCCTAGGGCCGATGCCAAACAGGCAACTGTCCCAAACAACTGTCGCAAATGAGGGTTAAAGTGGGTGACAAGCCTCTGGAGTCAGTTTCCATGGCTCGACTGGCAGTTTCGCAAAAAAATCTAGCACAGTTCTCAAATTCACATTTTTCGGAGATTCGAGGTAAAATCATGGCCGAAATAACTAAAGAAGAAATGCGCGAACGCCTGGGCAATATTGACCAGATTCGCGATATAATTTTCGGAGCTCAGCTTAGAGAATACGATAATCGCTTCGATAAAATAGATTCTGATTTGTCGATGATGCAGCAAGATATGCAAGCTCGCATCGAACAAGTAAAAACTGTTCTTTCCGGAGAAATGAGGGCGGCGGTTGATTCATTTGAAAAGAAAATCAAATCAATCACCTTGAATACCCAAGAAGAAAGCGCAGACCTCCGTCAGCAAATCGATCGCGTTAACCGAAAATTTTCCAGCAGCATAGAAGCGCTGGACGAGGCGATAGATAATCAAACCACTTCCATTCGTGACGAACTATCCCAAACTAGAGAGCGACTCTCGGAAGAAACTCGCACTCTCAAAACACAAGTTTTTGAAGAACTCGATCGGCGTTTTTCCATGCTCAGAGAAGTCAAAGTTTCCAGAGATGACATGGCGGAAATTTTGTTTGAACTAGGCATGAGGCTCAAAGGCACTGAATTTGTACCGGAACTCAAGGGAGTGACGGATAATAAGCTAAATAACGAATTTTTGTTACCAGAGCGTCACCATCACGGATAATTAACAACCCATGACCTCACAGAAAGAAAATCCGGCTGACGAACATGAGTTGCAGGGTTGGATTTCTAAACCTGATGAATCTGCTGACGATGAAACAGCTCAGCTTGAACCGTTAGTGGATCTGTTGGTAGAACTCAAAATTATTGCAGGTTTAAACCGACAAAATCCAGAGTCGGAACCAGACAGCAGTGATGAAGAAGATCGCACGCAGCTACTCGGTGGGTTGAAAGATTTGTTAGGTATGTCTGAGGAAGTTGAAGCAAGTGCAAAGCCAGAAACCTTCGAGGGTGAAGCGGATTCTGGTGATGCACTGGCTTTTTTGGAAGACTTTAAAAAATTGCTATTTGTTACTCAAAAACTGAATACTTCAGAACTAGAAAAAGACTATTCATCAGTTAATACTATAGATGTTTTGGCGATCGGCGAGGTGGAGCTAGAGCAGAGAGCGCACCAGATTCAAGACTTGTCTACCTCGCCGATTCAAAATGCTGCACAACCAGCTCACACATCTCAGGAGAGCGATCGTAATTTAGAGCCTGGGGCTACTCCCCAAACTGAGGTACAACCCTTAGCAATAGGCGCTCGTCCGGTTGTTCAAGCCACCTCAGAAGCACCAGAAATCGCCTATTTAGATGCTGGGGAACCCACGCAGATATCGCAGCCGATAGAAATATTGGGACAAATAAAACAGGATTTCAATGAAGCCGACAGCGCGATGAAAAGGCTGCAAAATTTGATTTTCGGCTCGCAAATATCAGATATCGAGCAAGTGAAAAATCTGTTGGCTGAAAACGATTTGCCCGCAGTGCGCCGTCTGATGACCACCATCGATGAAAAATTAGGAAAATTGGAGCACCAACTTTACGATCCCCAAGAGTTGATTGCTCTGATGCTACCTTGGATTGCAGAAATTCTCAGCCGTAAAATAACAGAGTCTAAGGAAGAAGTTGTAAACGCGATCGTACCGATTATTGACGAAGTGATTAGGGCAAAAACTCAAGCAAATAAGCAAGCCATGAGTTCGGCGATCGCTGAATTACTTCCCGACGCACTTGCTCAACAAATCCATAATTCACCCGCAGATATTGCCAAGGCGATCGCCCCGGAAATCGGCATGGCAATTAAAGAACAAATTCGCCTCGACCAAGAGTCGATCGCTCAAGCCCTAGGGCCGGAAATGGGCAAAGCGATTACAGCCCAAATTGAGTTTGAACGAGATTCAATGGTAGATGCGCTCTATCCGGTAATTGGCAGTACCATCTCTAAATACATGGCAGAAGCGATCAAGACCATCAATGAAAAAGTGTCAAATACCCTCAGCGTCGAAGGAGTTAAGCGGAAAATTCGCTCCAAAGTCCAAGGAGTCTCCGAAGCCGAATTAATCCTTCAAGAATCCATACCTTTTACCGTCCAAGCAGTATTCTTAATTCACAAGGCATCAGGGTTAGTGATTTCCGAAGCTCAACAATTAGGAGATTACCAACTAGAATCAGAAATGGTCGCAGGAATGCTCACAGCTATTAGCAGCTTTGTGAATGATTGTATTGTGAGACCAGGACAAATTTCCGAACTAAATCAAATTGAATACGGTGAATCCAAGATTATGCTAGAAGTAGCCGGATACTGTTACCTAGCAGCAGTAATCAAAGGAGAACCACCGCGAAATTTTATCAAAAAAATGCGGGAAACTGTCAGCACAATTATTATCAATTATGGAAAATCTATCAATCAATTTAACGGCAACCCCCGTACCATATCTGATGACCTGCATCCACTGTTACTGGGTTTATTAGCAAAATTTACAACAGAACAGCAAACACTAGCAAAACCCCCCCTAGCCCTTGCGGGACTGAGCTTAGCATTGCTAAGCTTAATCGTAGTACCTTGGGGAATTTATCAGTACCGCAGTAACCTTGACCGTCGCCTTGCCGATAATGCCACTTTCGCTTTAGGATCGACTCCAGAATTAGCGATTTATCGCTTAAATGTGAGTGTTGAAGGCAAAACTCTGAAGTTAACCGGAAAGTTGCCCAACCCCGAATTACGGGTAAAAGCTGGCCAAATAGCTGCATCAACGGCACCAAATTTGAAATTGGACAATCAAATTGTCGCGGTCGATTTACCTCCCGATCCAGTGTTGACAAAGGCAGAGGTGCAGCGAATCACTGCTGTTTTGAACCAACTCTGGGGTGTTTCTATTTCTAGTCGGTATGACGAGCGCAGAGTTACAGTAGAAGGAACAGTGATGGAACAGGGAGATGTGCAGAAAATTACTCAGTCTTTTAAGCAAATTCCCGGAGTTCAATCAGTGATTAGCACAGTTAAATTAGATCCACTGAAAATTACAAGTCGCATTTACTTTGAGCCAGGAACAGCAAAATTAGACTCAACATATCAAGAGACAATTGTCAATATCAGAGATTTTTTGAGACAGCATCCTCAAAAAAGTATTAAGATAATTGGGCACAGCGATCGCACTGGAGAATTTGTTCTAAATCAACAGTTGTCGCTCCGGCGTGCAGCCACCGTGCGAGATGCCCTGGTCTTGCAAGGTGCTGACCCGCAGCGCCTCCAAGTGATCGCCAGCAACAGTCCTCCTGTGGATGTAGCACAAAATCAACCGCTACTTTTAAGCAGGTGCGTGCTATTTGAACCAATAACTAAGAGCATCAACAGCAAATAATTATGTCAGTTACTATCTCTAAAAAAATGTGCATGATCGGCGATTTTGGCGTGGGTAAAACCAGCATGATCCGCCGTTTTGTCGATCGGCAATTCAGCGACCAGTACCTGTCCACGGTAGGAGTAAAAATTTCTCGCAAAAGTATTGTATTAGAAAACAGCACAAAACAGGAAATTGTCACAGCACAGTTGCTGATTTGGGATTTAGAGGGGCATACAAAATTCAAAGGTATCGCCCCGACTTATTTGCAGGGAGCAGGCGGCGTTTTAATTGTTGCCGATGTCAGCCGCTCAGAAACCGTTGAGCGAATTTCCGAACACATTAAGCTTTTTTCTTCAGTCAACCCAAAAGGCTCAATAATCATCGCTTTGAACAAAGTAGACTTGATAGACGAAGAAAAATTAGCACTGCTAGTGGAAATTGCCCATTCCATAGGTCAAGATAAAGTAGTAGCAGTTTACACAACATCTGCTAAAACGGGCAAAGATGTCGATGAAATTTTTCACAAACTAGCTTACACAATGGTAGAACAAGTATGAGCGATATTTTTAGAAAGCTGTTAGTCCCCCAAGAAACCGAATATTTTGTGGTTAATCACAATTTCATTATTGAGGAAACCTCCTCAGCCGTGCAGCGGTTTGCAGATACAGCCGGCGAGGCTTTACCCGGTGTGGATGCCCGCATCTGTTTTCCTGAATTAATTGGAGTTGAAAATATCCTCACATCTATAATTATCGGACAGAGGTCAAGTTTTCAAGTCAAGGGGATCGCTAGGTTTACCGACAATAATCATCCTTTATATTTCGATCTGTTAGTAATTGAACATGAAAACAACGAAGCACAAGAAGAAGCAGCAGAACGACGACCAAGTAAATTACTAATTTTGATTGAAGATTCCACCGAAAAAATGGTAATGAA
Organism: Microcoleus sp. CAWBG640; assembly: GCF_020883015.1. Lineage (NCBI taxonomy): Bacteria > Bacillati > Cyanobacteriota > Cyanophyceae > Oscillatoriales > Microcoleaceae > Microcoleus > Microcoleus sp. CAWBG640. The sequence goes on along the minus strand of NZ_JAHRFC010000033.1, from coordinate 29,771 downwards.
GCAATCATTAATCCAAAGAGCTAATGAGGCAAATCTTTTAGTGAGAGCCTTAGAAGCTTCTAGAGATTACATAGATAAAGTAATTATATCTATGGGCGATGCTTTGTTAGTCACAACCACCTTGGGCATCATCAAAACAGTAAATCAATCCGCTCAATTGTTGTTTGGGTACACCGAATCAGAAATTGTCGAACAGCCTTTGTCCATGATTGTCGTGGAAGAAACATTGCTTTACCAAGCTCGGCACCACTATATTTTGTCTCAAGAAGAATTAGTGAGAGAATTGGAGGTAGTCTGCACGACAAAAACAGGAGCAGAAATTTGGGTAGAATTTTCCTGTGCGGCTATTCAGACGGAACTGAAGGGGCTATATGATTTTGTGTACATAGGTAGAGATGTTACAGAACGCAAGCAACAAGAAATCGAAATTCGTCGGTCTTTGGCAAGAGAACAGGAACTCAGAGACGTAAAATCTCGCTTTTTTTCGATGCTTGCTCACGAATTTGGCAATCCTTTAAATACAGTATTGTTTTCTACTCAAATTCTCAAAGAATACGGCGATGAAATTACAATCCAGGAGAAAAAAGAATACCTAGAACACATTCAATCAGCATCTAAACACATGGCTCAGCTATTAGATGATGTTCGGTTGCTTAGTAGTGCAGAAGCAGGGAAATTGAAATTCAATCCCACACCAGTTGACTTGAAAAGTTTTTGCAACGATTTAGTAGAATCTATCAAAATTAGCTTCGGCAAAAATCATGCAGTTTGTTTTATTTACAGGCGAGTAATGTCGCGGGTGAGATTAATTAATAACTCTTATGATGAGAGCAAAAAATTACCCGCAATGGATAAAAAATTGCTGCGACACATATTGACAAACTTGCTGTCAAATGGTATTAAGTATTCGCCAATCGATAGCAATGTTTATTTTGAGTTGCATTGTTATGATGAAGAAGCTATCTTTAAAATTAAAGATGAAGGAATTGGCATTCCTATAGAAGACCAAGAACAACTGTTTGAATCTTATTACCGGGCTCAAAATGTAGGTAAAATACCCGGTACTGGACTAGGTTTATCCATAGTCAAGCAGTGTGTAGACTTGCACGGCGGTCAAATTGAATTTTCCAGCGAAACAGGGTTAGGTACTACTTTTATAGTGACCATTCCATATTACAAATCAAAGCAAATAGATTAATCTCAGATTTCTGGATACCAAGGGCGCATTTACTACTAAAGATCCCCAATGAAAACCCTGTTACAAAAACTATTGGTTCCTCACCACCTGGAGTACCTCGCACTAGATAGAGACTTTTTAATTCAAGAGACATCTGCCAATGTACAGCGTTTTGCCTACTGTGACGAAATAGTATCGGGAAATGATGTTCGCCTTCACTTTCCAGAATTGGTAGGAACTGAAGAAATTTTAATCGATATCTTTGAAGGGAGTTTACCAAATTTTGATTTAAAAGCGATGACGCGGGTTTTAGAGGATAACTCGCGACTGTATTTTGATATGTATATCGTCGCATTCAGAAATGATGAAAGTCATCAAAGATTAATTATATTTTTTGAAGATGTAACAGACAGGATGGGTTTAGAACAAACTCTTGTTCAGGCGACCAATGAAATGAATATTTTATTGAGTACCTTAGCAGCTACTAACAATTATGTGGAAAAAATCATTACTTCCATGGCAGAAGTTTTGTTAGTGACCACCGCCAGTGGAAAAATTAAAAAAGTTAATCAAGCTGCTCAAAATTTGTTTGGTTACAGCGACTCGGAATTAGTAGGACGACAAATAAATGCGATCGCTCCCATAGGTCAATCTTTACACGATCTCAGTAAACAACGTGAATTAGTCCAAACTAAGGGGGAAGTAATTTGCACAGCAAAAACAGGTGAAAAGCTCACATTGGCTTTTTCCTGTACCCCTATTCCCAGTGATATTAAGAGTATTTCTGATGGAACGACAGACCTCAAAGATTTCCTGTATATCGGTAGAGATGTTACAGATAGAAAGCGGGCTAGCAAGCGAAAAGTAGCCCAATATGTCACCACGCGCATACTCTCGGCATCGGAAACAATCAAAAAGGCGATCTCCGCAATTCTCCCCGTAATTTGCGACAGTTTGGGATGGGATAACGCCGAGCTATGGATGCCAGAAATAGGTGAAAAGCTACTGTCAGTAACTAAGAGAAAATTTCCGATTTCCGATCCAAATTTGCTCCGGTGTGTGGCCAATTGGACAAAACGTTCAATCTCTATTCCAGAATTTGTAGAAGTTGCCGAACAAACTACCTTTGCAATGGGGGAAGGATTACCGGGGCGCGTTTGGGCCACCGGTTCCCCTGAGTTGATTAGAGATATAACTGAAAGTGACAAGTTTTATCGCCGAGAAATTGCGGGTAGATCGGGATTGCATGGAGCTTTTTGCTTCCCAATTTTGGGCGACTACGAACAGGAAAATTCTACCCGGTCAATTTTGGGTGTCATCGCTTTTTTTAGTTGCGAGGTGCAGTGCTACGACGAAGAATTGCTCCAGACAATGGCAACAATTGGCAGCCAAATTGGTCAATTTATTAAGCGCAAACAAGCAGAAGCAGCTTTGCGAGAAAGTGAAGAACAACTGCGAGACTTATTTGAAAATGCTAGCGACTTGATTCAAAGTATTGGAGCAGACGGTCATTTTTTGTACGTGAATCGGGCTTGGCGAGAAACTCTTGGGTACAGCGAAGCAGAAATTGCTAAAATGACAGTATTTGATATCATTCATCCCAACAGTTCCCCGGATTCTCTTCACATATTCGACCGGGCGATTCGCGACAAAGAAATAGATGAAAATACTTTTTATCCAGATTCTGTAGAAGCGATTTTTGTGACCAAAAAATACCAACAAATTTTGTTGGAAGGGAGTATAAGCTGTAAATTTGCTGATGGTCAGCTAGTGGCTATTCGCGCGATTTTGCGAGACATTACTGCTCGCAAACAAGCTGAAGATGCTTTAGCCCAATCTGTCTCCCTACTCCAAGCAACTTTTGATTCCACTGCTGACGGGATTTTAGCGATCGATCGCACTGGAAAAATAGTCAGTTTCAACCGAGAATTTATAGAAATGTGGGGCATTCCCGAAGAAGTGATGGCACTGCGATCCGATGCAAAAATGGTGGCGTTTGTCCTCAACCAACTGAAAGATCCCCAAGCATTTCAAGAAAGAATAGAATCACTTTACGAGCAGCCAGAAGCGGAAAGTTACGACTTGTTAGAATTTCAAGACGGCAGATTTTTTGAACGCTATTCTGAACCGCAGCGACTGGGAGATGAAATTATCGGCAGAGTTTGGAGTTACCATGACATCACCGAACGCAAGCAAGCAGAAGATGCCCTCCGGGAAGAACAAGAAAAATCTGAAAAACTCCTTTTAAATATTTTGCCGAAAGCCATAGCAGAAAGGCTTAAACGAAATGAAACTACTATTGCAGAATACTTTCCTGAAGTGACTGTTTTGTTTGCAGATATTGTGGGTTTTACACACTTGTCTACCCTGATGAATCCCATCGATCTGGTGGAGTTGCTCAACCAAATTTTTTCCAGCTTTGACCTGATTTGCGAACGGCTTGGGTTAGAAAAAATTAAGACTATTGGGGACGCATACATGGTAGTAGGAGGATTACCTGAGCCTAGGGCAGACCATGCCGAAGCGATCGCCCAAATGGCCCTGGATATGCAAACAGAAATAGCCCGATTTAATGCTCAAAATAACAAATATTTTAGCATCCGCATCGGTATCCATAGTGGCCCTGTGGTGGCGGGAGTAATTGGCATCAAAAAATTTATTTACGATTTGTGGGGCGACACGGTTAATATTGCTTCTCGCATGGAATCTCACGGTTTGCCTTGGCGAATTCAAGTGAGTGAAGCTACTTATAATTTATTGCAACACAAATACTTATTCGAGCGGCGGGAAACTATTCATGTTAAAGGGAAAGGGGAGATGACAACTTATTTGCTTATTGGGAGTAAATAAAATTAGTTATTGGTTATTAGTTAGTGGTTATTAGTTAGTGGTTATTACTCATGGGTTAGCTAACAACTAACTCTTGGATGACGCTTCGTCGCTCAGGGCATCGCCACTAACTACTAACTACTGAGTAAAACTATTGCTAAAATTAGTGGAGAAACCCAAACAGGTCAAGATTCATGGAACTTGCCAATGTACCGATATTTTTATCATCACATCTAGAAACGATCGATCGCCATCCTCTAACAGTTGCACCAGAAACTAGCTTTATGGATGCGATCGCCCTGATGAGTCAGGCGATAAATAGTAATGAGCTAACGAATTCACAACCCATTGTCAATTCCAGTAAAACGGCAAAACCATCGAGCGGTTGTGTCTTAGTGATGGACGGAAATCAGCTCGTTGGAATCCTCAATCAAGGAGATTTCGCATGGTTAAAGTGAATGATGCTCACCGCCAGATGTTCGGCTACAGTGACGAAGAGTTGGTGGAAATGAGTTTTGCTGATCTCACTCACCCGGAAGATTTAGAAGCAGATTTAGAGCTGGTTAAGCAGCTTATAGATGAGGATATTCCTCGTTTTCAAATGGAAAAATGAATTAGTGTCAAATACCTTGAAGCACGCTTTTCCCGATCGCACAAATGGTACGGTTAGTGTAGAATGCTATCAAACAGGCGATCGGGAAATCCACCTCATCGTCAAAGATAACGGCAAAGGTTTTCCCAAAAATTTTAATTTTAAAAAAACTAATTCTATGGGCTTTCAAGTTGTCTGCACTTTAACCGAACAGCTAGAAGGAAATATTGAAATATCAGGAGAAATAGGCTCTACTTTTCACTTAAAGTTCACTGAGTTAAAATATTTTAAAAGGCTTTAGTATCATGAAAATTTCCGAAAAAAACATTAATATTTTGATTGTAGAAGACGAACTTTTCATAGCGAAAAACTTATCCAATAAATTGGAGAATTTGGGTTATAAAATAGTAGGTATTGTTTGTTCAGGAGCCGATGCCATCGAGCGTGCTGACGAAATGAAGCCAGATTTAATTTTGATGGATATAGTCATTAAAGGTCAAATAGACGGCATAGAAACAGCAACAATCATCAATCAAAAATTAGATATACCAATTATCTATACAACTGCCTATGCAGACGAAGAAACTTTGGAGCGAGCAGAAAATACTGGTTCCTACGGCTACCTCCTCAAACCTTTTAAAGAAAGAGAGCTACACGCCACCATCAAGATTGCATTGAGCAAACATCAAGAAACCGTTAAAATGCAACAAGAACTTGCATTTTTTGCTACAAAGAGTGAAAATGAATCGCGTTTTTTGGCAATGGTTTACCATGATTTAAATACTCCATTGACTACCATACAACTATCGGCTGAAATGCTGGAAGATTGCGATTTTTCTAGTCGTATATTAACAGTAAATAAGACCGTAGAACGCATTAAAAAAGCAGCGAGCAATATGAGCGAATTGCTCGAAGATATTTTAATGATAGCCAAAGCAGATTCGGGGAAAATTTTGCTGAACTTAAAGTCGGTAAATCTGGTTGATTTGTGCTATCTTATATTAGATGATATGCAGCCGATCGCTACTCAAAAACACTTCATAAACTTTCGTCATCAACAAAATTTGTTGTACGCTAATGTCGATGCCAAACTACTGCACCATCTGCTCACAAATTTGCTGTCAAACGCGATTAAATATTCTCCCAACGGCGGTGATGTGTCTCTAGAATTAAGCAGCCAATGCCAGGAAGTCATTTTTTGCATTCGCGATGAAGGAATTGGTATGACAGCGGCAGATATAGGTAAATTATTTCAGAAGTTTGAACGGGGTGGTAATGTCAGCAATATTAAAGGTTCCGGTTTGGGACTTTGTATTGTCAAACACATTGTTGACCTCCACGGCGGTACCATAAGTGTGGAAAGTGCGATCGGTAAAGGTACTACAATTACTGTGGCACTGCCTTTTGATAGTTGAGTGTTGATTAAAGAACAATAGGCCTGCCCCCGGCCTGTTTTAGCAATAAAAAAATCTTGTTATTAATGTTATTTGAGCTGTTGTTGATGCACAAAAAAATAAAAATTACCAATTAAATAAAATATTTTATTTAATGTAGCTTTCTGCTTTCAACCTGGAATCAAGGCTCTACCTATAGATAGAGACTAGCTGCGATCGGCATAAATGAAACTTCCACCCCTTGAGAGATGTAGCAGCAGGGATATTTTTCGTTCAATATTAACAATTACTGTTACCAGCACCCAATTAAGAAACACCAGAGAGGATCTATGAGCATCGACAAACCCAAGGAAACTAAAGATATTTTCCGCACTGCCAATCCTGGAGATCGCATTTCCGACGAACCACAAACCATCGAAGAAAAAGCCCAGCAACTCGCAGTAGACCACGTTCCAGACATAACTGGAGATATAGTTACAGTTCCCACTTATGTGATCGTCGAAGAACCGGATGGGGAAAAGAAAGCCCTGCACCACGTCAAAGACGCTGAAGAAATCTCCGACGTAATTCGGCAGGCCAGAGTTGACGAAAATGGTGAGCGAATTTGGGATTAAATTCAATCAAATTAAAGACGAGTTTTTTAACCAAAGTTATCTGTAGAAATCATGGAAACAAATCAGAGAAACACTGCCCCTTTCCCCAATATTCCCCCAATTCTGGAAACTGACGATGGAGAATATCTCGATGGTGGCATAGTGAGTACAGTTGCAGTCGCAGGCCATCCGCTTCACCCAGTGCTGATAGTATTTCCCGTAGCCTTTCTGGTAGGAGCTGCCGGTACTGACATCGGCTACTGGCTCACAAGCGATCCATTTTGGGCAAGAGCCTCAGTTTGGCTCATCGGTGCCGGTTTCGGTGCGGGCATTTTGGCTGGGATCACCGGTTTTTTAGACTTTTTTAAAATAAAAAGAGTGCGCGAGCGTAGTGCTGGCTGGTTGCACATGGGCGGCAACGTGACGGTTTTGGTACTTTCCTTGATTAACCTGGTTTTGCGACAAGGAAACCCAGAAACAGCGATTGTACCAACAGGTTTAGCAATTTCCATTGTCGTTGCAGCCTTACTGGGCGCTACAGGCTGGTTTGGTGGCGAACTCAGTTTTCGTCACAAAGTCGGTGTCATCGGCCCTACCAGCCGCAATCAGTAGGTTTTGTCCAAAATTTACTCCTTCTCAATTATCAAATTGAGGAGGACTCAATTTTTGAGGTATCAATTTCTTGAACTTCCCAAGAGTTAACTTGGCCAGCCCCAAGCAAGGAAAAATAGCGCCTAGTAGATTCCGGCAAAATCGCCCCCGCTAACACAGTTGTCATTTTTGGCAAACCAAGATATTATTTAGCAACAGACCAACTTTAAAACGGTTATGAAAGCAAGATTTCGCTACAGATTTTACCCAACCAGCCAACAGCAGCAGAGCCTCGCTCAGTTGTTCGGTTGCGTTCGCGTAGTCTGGAACGATGCACTTGCGCTCTGCAAGCGGTCAGACAAAAAGCCAAGTTCGGCAGATTTGCAGAAAATCGTCATAACTGGGGCTAAGAATACCGAAGAAAGGGCTTGGCTAGGAGATGTGTCGTGCGTTCCTTTGCAGCAATCGGTTGCCGACCTAGATGTCGCTTTTAAGAACTTTTTCAACTCCTGCAAAGGAAAGAGAAAGGGACGTAAAGTTGGATATCCTAAGTTCAAGAAAAGAACCAGTAGTCAGTCAGCACGTTTTAGGGTTGGAGGATTTTCTCTCAAAGGTGATGGGATTTATTTAGCCAAGATTGGGATTGTCAATCCAATATGGTCTAGAGAGTTGCCATCAGAACCTAGCTCGGTCACGGTAATCAAGGACTGTGCGAATCGCTACTTTCTGAGCTTTGTTGTAGAAATTCAACCAATTGCATCTGAAGCTAAAAATCCAAGTATCGGGATTGATTTAGGAATTAAAACCTTTGCGGTAATGAGCAATGGTGAAAAAGCCGAAAGCCCTAGCTATAAAAAGTTAGACCGGAAAGTTCGCAAACTGCAACGCAAATTAGCTCGTCAACCTCATGATTCTAGAAGAAGGAATGTAATCCGCATTAAGATTGCGAAACTGCACAATCAGATTACCGATACTCGCAAGGATTTCCTCCACAAATTGTCAACTAAAATAGTCAACGAAAACCAAGTTATTATTTTGGAAGATTTGAACGTGTCGGGCATGGTCAAGAATCGGAAACTTTCAAGAGCGATTAGTCAGCAAGGATGGAGAGAATTTAGGACACTTTGCGAGGCCAAGTCTGAAAAGTTGGGCAGGGAATTCAATGTGATTAGCAGATGGGAACCCACCAGCCAAGTCTGTTCGGACTGTGGCTTTAGGTGGGGCAAAGTCGATTTGTCTATCCGCTCAGTGCTTTGCCTAAGTTGTGGTACCAAGCAAGATAGAGATGAAAATGCTGCTAAGAATATAGAGAAAGTCGGGATGGGGAATCGCCACGACTATAAATGGGCGCAGAGGGATTGTCAGACTATGAAAGGTAGCAGAACCCGATGAAGCGTCAAGAATCACCGCTCATGAGAGGCCGGTGAGTATTTCAAATATCAACTTATTGCTTAACCTGGTTTGGATTAATTAATTTTTAACTTCAGGCGCACTTTGCCGCCTACTCCTGCGGGTGGTTTCCAGGAAGTTAAAGCTTCCTGGAGATGCTTAATTGGCTCAGTGGCTTGTAGCGTGGAGGCTCCATAGTCGATCGCCACTCGAACCACCCGGCCATCTTGTACCCACAATTCCCAAACCGTCTCCCCAGTAACCCCAGTCGGTAACATCACAGATTGCAGGTATTGAGTCAAAGCAGCAATAGCCGACACATCCAACCCTTCGACACTAGCTATTTGCAACGGAGAAGTGCTTGGCTGCTGGGGTTTCAACTCCCGGTAAGTGGGTTTCGCCACTTCCTGAAGTGGTGCCGATGGTGCTTCCCGGCGAGTTGGGTTGACACGGGAACCACCGCCTCTAGTTTGCCCGATCGCCTCATCCGACTCAAAAATACCTTCATAGCTCATCCCCTGTGGCAGTTCTACAGGCACTTGCACTCGCCGACGCGATCCATCTGGTTCCACCCGGACTTCTTCGCTGACAGCCACAAACGCGGTGTATTCCGACAGCAAGCCATAGGTCAAAGCAGTATTAGTCACTGATTCCACCAGAGATTTAGTCTCGCCACCAAACATTTGATTCATCAAATCCTGAATCCGCGATCGACCCCAAAGTTGAGCGATCGCCAAATTGCCAAAATCCAGATTAGTCGTGACAACTGAATTTGACTCCCGTTGGCGAACATTGACAGAAGGAGCAAAATTCACGGGTAACATCTGCTCGTAAACTTTGCCGTCAGCTTGAGTGCCGCGGATACGAATTTTGCCACTGGTGCGATCGTTCTGCCGGCCAAACAAAACTAGCGGCGCACTAGCAAACAAATCTGGCACCACCTGGGGATAAATCTCCGCTTTTTCCCCCATTCCTTCCCAACTGATTTGAATATTCGTCAATACCGGACTGTTAATTTGGCGAAAAAACTTTTCTGCTGCCGCCGCCGTGGGTTCATCTTGACGAACTACTTGAGATGTGCCTCTTCCCACTTGGGCCAAACGGTTAAGCAAAAACCGATTTACAGAACCGCCCACACCAAAACTATAGATTCTATTTCCCGGTTTGAGACTCCGTTGCACCTGGTCAATTACTTCTTTTTCATTGCCAATATAACCATCAGTAATTAGTACAATACTCCGCAACCTTCCGGTTTCTGGAGCCGGAAGATTCATCACTGTTCGGATGCCATTGAGCAATTCCGTACCGCCGTTAGCTTGCAATTTAGCGATATAATCAATAGCTTTTTCTCGATTGATATGAGTATTGGCTAAAGGAGTTGGTGAAAGTGCTTTGGCAGTATTGGCAAAATCAATAATTGTAAAAGTATCCTGGGGATTTAAACCTTGAATAAAACGGCGCATCAATTCCTGGGATTTGGCTAGCGGTTCTCCCTGTTGAGAACCGGAAGTATCCATCAGAAACACGACATCTTTGGGTACAATTTGATTGGATTTGTAATTTAAGGCCGGAATCAGATAAGCTGCAAAATGACCGCCTCGCTTGTCAGCTTGAGTCAGGACTGCTGCCTGGGTATTTTCTCCAGCTACTCGATAGCGCAAAATTAAATCTTTATTGGGGATTGTATCAGAATTGGCTAATTGGACTTGCACAATATTGCCGCTGCGAGATGTCGTAATTTGATGAGAAGTAGAGCGGACATCGCTAATCGGAATTCCGCTATCTATTTCTACATTCACAGCGATATCGTGACCCGATCGCGTTCCCGGAGGCACTACAGGCGGGTTAATGCGATCGGCATCGGTATTAACCGCCCCCGGCCTGGTTAAGGGGGGGTTGGGGGTGGTCAGATTTCTGGGAATATAGCGAGGCCCCACCACCATGGGAAACACAAATTCATAATCGCCTCCCTCAAACTTGAGACTTTCGGTGTAGCGAATGGTAACTTCTATTTGCTCTCCGGGTTTGATATTTGCCAGAGACTGAGTAAAAATATTATCCCGTTCTTGTTCCAACAAACCCGCTGTTCTGCCTTGGGTTCGAGCTTTTTCGTAAATTTCCAAAGCTTCGTCTCGTCGTTTGATATCAGATTTGATAGTTCGTGAGCCGATTTTAATTTCCATATCATCCACCGCCGCTTCGTCAGGTAAAGGAAACACATAAACAGCTTCCAAAGGTTCGGTGAAAGAATTTTCAAACTTCTGAACAACTTCGACGCGGGAGATATTGCCGGCAATTTTGGCTTTAACTTGAGTTTGTTTGAGCCCAAAGACTTGTTCCTGGCCCGGATTTTGACTTGGGACGAACAAACCGCCGACGGGACAGCGACTTTGGGGCGGGTATCCATCGCTACGGCAGTTAACCTCATTTCTAGCCAGGAGTTGTGGTGATGCAGCAGAATGTCCTCCAAGAGCGATCGCCCTTGCTCTATGGGGAGCCAGCCACGCGCTACACTCGATCGCAGCCAGGAGTGTTATACCAGCAGAAAGCAACCGTTGGGCAGATAAAACGCAGACAAACTTCATAGCAATTTTTTTAGCAGACTGGAAATGCTCTACATACCATGACCTTAACCTTCGCGAAACGTTCCTGAGTCAGGGATGTGCCAAAAATTACCGACTATGGCTCATGGGGCGATCGAGTCAAAGCTACAAAATTGTATCTTTCATCAAAAAGACAATTAAATAGCTGTACCCACCGCAGATTCAAAAAATGCTCCAGGAATGCTGGACAATTTGGTTTTTAGCTTTTAGATTTGAGTGTTACCTTAAGCAAAAACATCTAAAGTCAAAAGTCTTATGAGCAAATTTGTGTTTGTGACCGGCGGCGTCGTTTCCAGCATCGGTAAGGGAATAGTCGCTGCTTCCTTGGGACGCTTGTTGAAGTCCCGCGGCTATTCTGTCTCCATTCTGAAGCTAGACCCCTATATTAACGTTGACCCCGGCACTCTCAGCCCATTTCAGCACGGGGAGGTGTTCGTGACTCAAGACGGTGCAGAAACCGATCTGGATTTGGGCCATTACGAGCGTTTTACCGATACATCCATGTCACGGCTCAACAGTGTCACCACGGGGTCCATTTATCAAGCGGTGATTAATAAAGAACGCCGTGGCGAGTATCACGGGAGTACGGTGCAGGTGATTCCGCACATCACTAACGAGATTAAAGAGCGCATTCACCGAGTTGCAAAAAATACCAATCCCGATGTGGTAATTACCGAAATTGGCGGCACGGTGGGAGATATTGAATCCCTGCCGTTTTTGGAGGCAATTCGCCAGTTTCGCAAGGATGTCCGCCGCCAAAATGTTGTGTATATGCACGTGACTTTGATACCTTGGATTCCTTCGGCTGGGGAGATGAAAACTAAACCGACTCAGCATTCGGTGAAGGAATTGCGCTCGATCGGCATTCAACCTGATATTTTGGTCTGTAGGTGCGATCGTCCCCTGTCCTTGGGCATGAAAGAAAAACTATCGGAATTCTGCAACGTACCCGAAGAATGCGTCATCACGGCTCAAGATGCCAAAAGTATCTACGAAGTGCCACTGATGATGGAAAACGAAGGTTTGGCAGAACAAACCATCAATCTCCTGCAACTGGAACATCGCCAACCCGATTTGACTCAGTGGGAAACTTTAGTCAAGCGACTCTACAGCCCCAGCCACAAAATTGATATTGCTTTAGTCGGCAAATACGTGCGGTTGAACGACGCTTATCTTTCCGTCGTAGAAGCTTTGCGGCACGCAGCAATCTCCATCGGTAGTGACCTCAATTTACGCTGGATTAACTCAGAAGATTTAGAATCGGGAAATATCGAAAATTATCTCACCGGTATCAACGGCATTGTTGTACCCGGAGGTTTTGGAATTCGCGGAGTAGACGGCAAAATAGCAGCCATCCAATACGCCAAACAGCACAAAATTCCCTTTTTGGGATTGTGTTTGGGAATGCAGTGTGCTGTGATTGAGTGGGCTCGCAACACCGCCAGACTAGAAAATGCCAACAGTGCCGAGTTTGACCCCAATACCACAAATCCGGTGATTAACTTATTGCCAGAACAGCAAGATGTGATAGATTTGGGCGGAACAATGCGACTGGGTTTATATCCGTGTCGCGTCAACCCAGACACCCTAGCATTCAAACTTTACCAGCAACAAGTGATTTACGAGAGACATCGGCATCGCTACGAATTTAACAACGCCTATCGCAATCTTTTCTTAGAATCAGGTTATGCTATTTCGGGAACATCTCCCGACGGCCGCTTGGTAGAAATGATCGAATTACCAAGCCATCCATTTTTCATCGCCAGCCAATTTCACCCAGAATTCCAATCTCGACCCAGCTCCCCTCATCCATTATTTCATGGATTCATGGAGGCTGCGAGCATCCAGGGAAAGCATGATTTTCCCGAAGCACAGGCCCTAGATTGGGTTCCCGAAAAAGTTGCAGGAACCACATGAGCTGCTACGCATCTAATTTGACCCTCAAGTTTGATAAGATTTTTGTGGGAGGGTTGTTCTGAGCAACTCCCAAGCAGAATCAAGCAATATTTAGATGCGTCGCGGCTGATGTGACACATTATTAATAGATTCTCAGCGAAAAAACTAACCCCACTCCCAACCCTAGTAGGGATCGGGGTTAACCATAAGGATGTGAAAATGCTAATATTCTCTAATGTTGAGTCAAGCTCTATGGGGTTAGATTTCAAAATAGATTTTTTTAACTCTTGTAACATACCAGGAAACGGAGGTTTCAGGAGGTGTTGTGACTTACTGGATTAAATTAATTTATGAGCAAAATTCCTACATAATCGACCTGGATACTATTAGTGCTTTTTCTAAGGAACTGGATAATAACAGGATCGCGTTTTGGCTGCCTCATAGCAGTCAGCCGATTATCCTCAATCCCCACGGCAATTCTGATGCTTACAAGCAAGTTATAGATTATCTCAAAAAAACCATCGATCGCAATTCTCATAAATCCTGGGTCAAAATTAATTACGATCGCAAAGAATTTTCCATCGATTTGAGTCGAATTAGCTTTTTTGCTTGGGAACCTAATGGTCGGTTAACTTTTTGTTTACCAGACAGTGCACTTAATATTGTGCTCGCTCCCCATACTAATCCCCATGATTATCAAAAATTACAGGAATATATCAAAAATACAACGGGACTTTCGGGGCCATAACCAATAACAAATAACAAATAACTAATAACTAATAATAATTAAATTACCTCCAAGCTAGTTTGGCAGCCCCTACCATCCCTGCTTGATTTCCCAATTCAGCTACTAATAACTGCAAATCTTCCCTAGAACTAGGGAGAACCCGTCGCTCTATTTCTGCCATAACCGCCGGGAAAAAAAACTCTGCACCTGCACTAATTCCGCCACCTATAATAATAGCTTCCGGCGTTAAAACATAAATGAGACTTGCCAAACCTATACCGAGATAACGACCATAATTTTGCCAATACTCTACAGCTTTGGCATCTCCCGATTTTGCTAAATTTGCTAATTCTAGCGGTTCTAAACCTGTTTCGCGACGAATTGCTTGCACTGAAACATACTGTTCTAAGGAACCACGATTGCCGCTGTTGCATTCCGGGCCATCGGGATTGATGGTAATTAATCCTAACTCGCCGGCGGCACCTTGATGACCTGAAAATAGTTTGCCATCTAGGATAACTGCACCCCCGACACCAGTGCCTAATGTTAGCAAAATTAGGTTTTTCCAGTGGCGGCCCGCACCTAACCAAGCTTCTCCTAATCCAGCACAGTTAGCGTCATTTGCTAATATGGTTGGCAGTCCGGTTTTGGCTTCTAACCAATCAGCTAGGGGGACGTTTTGCCAGTTTTTGAGGTTAATTGCGACTCTGGCTATTCTCCCAGTCACGTCTGCGGGGCCTGGGGTGCCGATGCCGATCGCCTTTACAGCATTTTCCACTGGATTGAGCTCAGAAATTGCATCTACCATTGCCGCTAAAACTGCTTCTGGGATGGCGGGTTGAGGTGTTGGTACTGTTAAGGATTGATGGCAAATTCCCTCGGCGCTGAATCTGCCGAGTTTGATGGCGGTGCCGCCTAAGTCAATGCCGATTACTTGTGTCATGGAGTTTGTGATTTTTAATGTGATATTCTAACAAGCAATTGATATTTTCAGCAACTTATTCTTCCCCGTCAAAACCCAAACCATCTCCTATAAACACTGCTTCAATCACCATCCCCTTCTCACCATCATCCTCCTGGGGTGGTAGGGGAAATCTTGCTAATATCTCCTGACTAATTTTCCTCGAAACATTTCCTAATTCCCCGTCACGAATTCTACTCAATAACAGTAGCCTGCACGCCAATTCCTGAAGCGATGCAACTGATGAATTTGGATTCAGGTTTTCATCAATGTTCCTAGTCTCGATTTCCATCCTTTCGGAATCTACTGACTCGGCATTTGCTAACAAATTTTCGCCAAATCGACGCAGCCAAGTTGCTAATTCTGCATCTTTCAGACGTTTTGCTATCAGAAATCCGGCGACATCTCCTCTACTCCAACTTTGATTTACTCCTTCTAGAAGTTCCATGAATTTCGCCTCGTATTCTGTGTCTGTCAGGGTTGGTGGCTGGGGCTTTTCTGGTGTTGGGGGATTGGATGGTTGGGTTTTGAAGAGTCGCTGAATTAGTTGTTTGAGGAATTGCCAAATTTTGTTTAGCATTTGTGGGGTACAGATAGTTCGATCTACTTTAAAAGTGGATAATATAGTTCTCCGGTTGAGTTGATGAAGCCGGCTCGATCGCCCGCCAAGTTTCCTGTTCCCATAAATACATCTACTCTACCGGCACCTTTAATTGCACCGCCTGTGTCTTGATCTAAAACGTACCGATTTACTTTGTTTTGTTCGAGTTTTCCTTCTGCATTGGGGTAGGGAAGTTTGGTACTAATGAGTGCTAGGGCCCCCGGTGGCATTAAGGATTTGTCGGTGGCGATCGACCTTTCGGCAGTTACTGGCACTCCAATGCTTCCTATGGCGGGAGATCCTTGAGTGTCCCGGAAGAATACAAAGCTTTGATTTTTTGGCAAATACTTGTTCATTTCTTCGGGGAAGTTGGCAAAATATTCTGTTAATTTTGGCAAGTTTAACTGTTCTAAAGTAAACTTTCCGTCTTTAACTAATTCTCGCCCAACTCCTGTATAACTGTGACTTGTTTTCCCGGCAAAACCCACTGTCATGACATCACCATCTGGGAGCTGCAATTTCGCAGAACCTTGGACGTGAATTAGAAATGCTTGGAAGCGATCGCGCAACCAAACTAATTCTAATCCGCGCAACAATCCTTTGCTTCCCTGTAAAGCATCTGCCCCTTCTAATTCCAATCTTGTCGGGTGAGGTTTTGGCCAAGACGCGATGTTTGGTGGCACGCGATAAAGGGGATATCGATATTCGGCTGTCTGGGTTCTTGATGCGGCGTAAATAGGCTGAAAATAACCGGTAAATGCTACAGTGCCTTGCCCGTCTTTGCCGATGGATTTGTAAAATACAAATTCCCGCTTGACAGATTCTTGAAGTTGTGATGGGGTGGTAGAGTTGACAACTAATTGGCGAAAGCGATCGAGGGAACGGCGGACTCGATCGCGCGTAATTCCTGCTACTTGATAGCGTCCGTAAGCATTAGCTGCTGCTGCGCTATCGAGATAACCTAGGCTGTAGTCGATCGACTTTAACAACAATGCTTTGTCTCCCGGTGTGCCATTTTCGCCCCAGATTTGAGCATCAAAGGCTATAGACTCGGATTCAGTCGGTGATAGCTGAGTCAAACTCATGGGTTGTAGCGGAGGAACTGCAACCACGGGGACTGCAAAGGCGATCGCCAAAACGCAACAGGCGATCGTCAATAACTGATACCTAAAAATTTTACTCAATTTCCATCGTCCCTTATTCATCGTATCTTTCAACGCTAGAAGTAAAAATTGGTTCTACGCGAATTGCCTGAACACTGGTAGGACGAACCACCATGTATTCGCCTTGAATATTTTTGATCGGGACATTCAAAAATTCATTGGATTCCTGCTTGGGAACCAAAACAGTGCTGTACCACTTCTGAAAATCTTGCAGCGTTGAGAAACGGACTTCTTCACGGTGGCCGCCGCTCAGCAACAGATGCACGGAATATTCACTGGGAGTTCTGGGCATATTTGTATTTTAGAGTTGGGATTTTAAGCTTTTGGAACCATTCTATCTTTTACTGGACATCTGGCATCACTAAAATTTCGGAAATTTCAGACACTTAAAACTGACAGCTATTCGCCAACGCTGACTCAAGGGCGAAGTCGAACTATCCCTACCACCCTCACAGACGATTTTGGAGGTGTTTCAGGGATTGGGGCACTCCAGGAATGACCCACGGCCAGCCAAGAAAGCTCGTTTTTCTCCCCATCTAGGGTTGCCTAGGTGCAGAAACTATCATTTTCGAGTTACCAAAACCCAATCATCAACTGTGCTCACCACTTCAGCACGATCCAAATCTAGATGTTGAAACACCGGTTTTTCCAACAGGAAATAAGGCTGAGGGAGAGTTTGCCATTTCTGTTGTAGTGTGGGCGCGTCGGCGACAATCACTTGGTGTTCGCTGTAAAAATTCAGCGATGGACGCGGGAGGCGGTGAGATGTGAATACCTCTTTACCAGCGGGGGTTCCTTGGCGGACCATTGCGGCGATCGGCTTGACTGGATAATCCTCCGCCAGTTCCCAAACCCAGTTATTTGAGGCGAACAATACTAACAATGTCACGTAAGTTCCCCAAATTAAAACTAATAGAAACTGTCGGTCTTTACGGTGCTGTAACCAGGCGGATAGGATTGTTGTCAAAGCTACAAACAGTAGCATTAACTGTAAATCTCCCTCTGGTGGCGGCAGGCGATCGCCAAATTTTACCAGACCGCTGAAGTAAATGCAACCCACAATCGCAACTACAGCCATCACTCCAAAAATGACAGGATGAGGCAACAAAGATACAGCATCAAAACGTTCCTCTACTTGTGCTTTTTCCGGTGCTTCTCCCATCGACATTTGTTCCCAAACTTCGGCTAAATAGCTGCCAACTGCTAGGGCAAAAGCTGGATAAATTGGTAAAATATACCAAGGCAGTTTAGTATTCATCACCGAAATAGCTAGCAGATAAACAGCACTCCAAACTAACACTAATTTTGGTCCAGGAAAATTGCGATTTTCCCAGCTCAAACGCAGCCCTTGCAGCCAAAACAACTGCCACGGCCAAGGTGATTTCAACAGTTCTAAAAGATAATACCAGGGCGGGCCTTGCTGATGACTAACAGGTTCCCAAATGCGCCGGAATGATTGATTGACTAAATTGGTGTTGATAAAGTCTTGGCCGTAGTGCAGCCATTGGGCAAAATACCAAGCAGCTACTGGGAAAGTTCCGATCGCCAATCCGCCCCAAAGATACCCCGAAGTCAGGAGTCGCGGGGTATCCCAAACCAAGAAACAAAGGGCGATCGCCCCCAGTAGCAGCCCCAACATCACGCCCTTAGTCAAACAAATGAGTCCGAAGCCCATACCCACCGCCAAAGCGTAGCGCAAATCCCGGCGCGATCGCAGCAAACACCAGATTGTCGCTACCAAAAAACACAAAACCGCACCGTCTAGCATCGCCAAACGCCCGTGTCGCACCACTGGTAACAGCGTCAGATAAACTAAAGTCGAAAAAATGGCGATCGCCCGCTGGGGAAACAACTCCCTAGCAATGGCGTAAAGCAAGGGTACAGAAGTGGCTGTCAACATTGCGGGTATCAACCTCGCTGTCCATTCGCTAACACCGCCGAGGGCGAAACACAGCCCGATCAACCAGTGTACTAGAGGAGGCTTGTTCAAATAAGGCACTCCATCCAGGGTGGGATAAAGCCAATTTAAGTTACCGCGCCAGATTTCGCGACTCACCTGGGCTGCAATAGCTTCATCCCAATCCCGCAACGGCACCCCCCCTAGATTCAGCCCGAAAATTAGTGCAGCAGCCAACATCGCAGCCAACATCCACAGTTTGTCTGTATAGTGGTCATTTAAGCGAATTTTGGGTTGGTGATTCCCCGGAGGAAACATTTCTGACATAAGTTTAAAAGAGTTATTGTAGATGTGGAAGTTGGATGGAAGTCGAAACCAGCAAGAAGTCTATGTGAAAAGGCAATAAAATCAATGGCTTCAGCACTTAAATACCTCCTAAATGCGGAAAAATTTGGTATATTAGCGTCCCAAACTGAATGTAAACTTAGACAATAGTTATTTACGATCAGGCATCTTCCATGAATTTACCCGTAATCATAGATATTATCATCGGCTTAGTTTTTATCTACCTGAGTTTAAGCTTGCTAGCTTCAGAAATTCAGGAATTGATTGCTACTGTCTTGCAGTGGCGAGCCGAACATTTAAAAAAGTCCATCGAAGTGTTGATTGCTGGCGGTAACGAAGGTGTTCGGGATGAGGCTCAATTTCAGCTAGTCGGACGGTTAGCAAATTTGATTTACAGCAATCCGATAATTAACGATTTGAATCAGGGAGCGAAAGGCCCTCTCTCACAAGGATTCCGGTCTTTTACTCGCAGTTTAGGTACATTGTACCGTCGCATCACTGGTACCACAAATGTGTTTGGAGATAAATCCAGTGGGCCTTCTTACATTCCCTCCGAAAGTTTTTCGAGCAGTCTTTTGGATACTTTAAAAATTCAGGAGCTGATGCAATCTATCACCGAGACTAGATTGGAAAGATTTAAAGACCTACAGTTGGCACAAATTAAAGTTATTGTGGATGGTCTCAATCTATCCGGGTCTACTAAACCGATTATCGAGCAAGAATTTTTGTGGTTAACTGGCGAATTTAATCGCGTAGTTCAAGATTATAAAAATAATGTTGCCACTTTAAAAAATAGTTTGGATAGAATGTCAGAAAAGCTGGGTTTTTATATTAATGATTCTCAGGTCTATTTGCCGGAATCTGAGCTGGAAGGGAGAGAATTTCAACGGCAGATGGGCTTTATTAAAACTAATTTTGACAGTGAATTTGAACGAGAAACACTGCGAAAGCAACTGCAACCGAGTTTAAGCAATGTTTTAAATACTATCAGGAAAGTCAGGAAAACTCAGCAGACTGTCACAGAAATTATGGAGGAGAAAGAAGGTAGTCCGATTTATCAACAAATTCAAGCAACTGTTGATAGTATGCCAGAATCTCTGAAAAATAGTCTTTATATTTTAGCAGAGCGCGTTGAAAAAGATGGGGGAGATACTCAGGAGCAGTTGCAGCGGTTTCAGCGGGAAATTGAAATTTGGTTCGATCGCAGTATGGAGCGGGCTTCGGGGGTTTATAAGCGGAATGCTAGAGGGGTAGCTATTTTGCTCGGCACTGCGATCGCGATCGGTGCCAATGCTGATACTGTGAATATTATTAATCGGTTGTCCAAGGATTCGATGCTGCGCTCGACTGTGAATTTGTACGCTCAGCAGTTAGTTGAAAAGAATACTCCTGCGAAATTAGATAATTTAACAAATCTCACAAAAGTTCAAAATGAAGTCGGTATAGCTTTGGATAATTTAGCAGTACCTTTCGGCTGGAGTGAACCCAATAGATTAGAAATAGACCCCGCAGGAAATGTATTGTGGCCAGCTTTTTTGGCTAAAGTTTTCGGTTGGATATTGAGTGGGGTGGCTATTTCGATGGGAGCGGTTTTTTGGTTTGATGTGCTGAGCAAGATTATCAATATTCGCAATGCAGGTAAGAAACCACCTTCTACAGATACTTGATCTAGCATATTTCCCTTGTGCATTTTGCCAATTACTAGCGTCCCTCAAGACTGTTGACGGTTAACGCTTGACTTTTGACTGTTGACAGTCTCAGGTTTCAGTGAAATCACGGACAACATAAATTCCGTGCGATCGCGGATGCACGGCCAAGAAAAATAGGCCAAAATTAAATTTGGGTGTAATCACTAAGCTACGGGTAAAACACAGAATATTCAGATACCCGATTTCCTATTATAAAATAATTCCCCATTGCCAGGAACATTTCACCTCACACAGCAAGTCTCTAGTGAAAGATAGCAACACCCAAAACGCTGAGGAGATTGTTAATTAATGATTTCAAGCTAATTCTAGCCACTTATAACTGCGCCGTACAATTCTGAGTTGAGATAACAGAGAACCAGAGGTCAGCCAGTTAAAAAAGTGGCATAGCTGATTGTTTGAAAAAGCAAACAAAATGATTTCTTATAGCCGCCCGGTGGATGGTCCTAAGTCGGGTTTCAGTTTTTGAACTCATAGTCAAAAGTCATGTCAATAGAGCCGGAATCGCGGTCTCCGAGCGCGATCACACTTTATTGACAAGATTTACATATAGCCTCTCTATCAGACAGTATTGTGGGGTAAATCCCCCTGTGGCTGTCACCATCTGTGCCGATATTGGATACTTATTGTAGGATTTTGAAGGGTAATTATTCACCCAATGAACCGAAAAATGATGGCCAATATTCGCCACCATAAATAGTTATTACTACTACTAATAAATGAAGCATCAGGATAAAAAAAACTTAAAAAAAATGAAATATCTATTGCATTTAATTTCAGATAGGTGTTAAGGTGTAATCAAAGAAGACTGATCGCATTACTCCCAGGCTGTATTTACCAGTAATGCCATTGATGGAGTATCAAATATGAATTCTATGTTCGCTCAAGTTAACTCACAATCAGCAGTTGAAAAACTGCCGCTACGTTCCTTAGTTTTCATTGACTCAGGCGTGGCAGACTACGAGTCCATTGCAGCCGGAGCGCTCCCAGGACAGCAAGTAATCATACTCGATCGCAACCAAAACGGCATCGAACAAATCACTTCAGAAATTGCCAAATATGCCTCTACCAATGGGGAGATCGATTCAGTACACATCATTTCTCACGGTAATTCTGGGAATCTAGAACTAGGTAACACTTCTCTAAGTTCAGATAACATAGAACAATACGCCAGTCAGTTGCAAAACTGGCAAAACGGACTGTCAGAAACAGCAGACATCATGCTTTACGGCTGCGATGTAGCCTCCGGTACAGGCGCTAATTTCGTCGATCGCATTTCGGAATTAACCGGAGCCGATGTAGCAGCATCCACTAACTTAACCGGGATAGGCGGCGACTGGAATTTAGAATTTGCCAAGGGCGATATTGAATCTCCCTTAGCCTTAAATGCTGAGGTGATGGCAAGTTACCAAGGGAATTTAGCTACCATCGTCGTTACCAATAATAACGATAGCGGAGCAGGGTCCTTAAGAGCGGCGATCGCCTCTGCTGCGGCCGGCGATACCATCACCTTCGCTCCCGGTTTAGCAAATCAAACCATCACCTTAACTAGCGGTCAACTCGACATTCCCGTTGGCAAAAATATCACGATTGACGGCGCGGCAGCCACTGGTTTAACCATCAGCGGTAACAACGCCTCCCGCGCGTTTTTTGTCAATGCAAATGTAGTTACCGCTACCAATTTCACCGTCAAAAACCTGATTATTACTAACGGTAAAACAACCGAGACAGGAGGTGCGATCGGCACAACGGACGAAGTAAATCTCACAGTAGACAATGTTCAGTTCAACAACAACGTCGCCGACAAAGGCGGTGGTGCAATCTTTGGTAACTTCAACAATACCCTGACAGTCAGCAACAGTAAATTCAACGGTAACGTAGCCACCGCAGGTAATGATGAACGGGGTGCAGGTGCGATCGGCTTTTTGAGTTTCAAAGCAATTACAGTAACCAACAGCGACTTCACCAACAACAAAGGAATTAACGGTGGGGCAATTAACAGCCTTCAAGGCAAGCTGACAATTGACAACTCCCGATTCATCGGCAACGATACCACCGCAGCCACTTTCGCCGCAGGTCAGCCCAATGATTTCTTAAGAGGTTTCGGCGGCGCACTTTATACCGATCGCGCCAGCAATCCGAATGAAGCTTCCGGGACAATTAAGATCACCAAAAGTGTATTTCAAGACAACAAAGGTCGGGGCGAAGGCGGAGCAGCATATCTGTTTACCGGCACCCAAGACAGCGTAAGCATTGCAGACAGCACCTTCCAAAACAACGAAACTTTGTCGCTTCCCGGTGGAAGCGACGGCATTGGAGGCGGGTTGGTGAACTTGAGCAACGGGCTCAACAAAGGACTTACAGTCTCCAACACCACCTTTGCTGGCAACAAAGCCCCCGGTCAAGGCGGCGCAATGTGGATCATGGATGCGCCTACCACGATTACCAACAGCACCTTTTCTGGGAACCAAATTACTGGAACCACTGACTTTTACGGCAATGTCGGCGGTGCAATGGCTCTTTATGCCGACACCACCATCGTCAACAGCACCTTTGCTGATAATTCCGCCCGTTGGGTGGGTGGAGCAATCTCGGCAGCCGAAGGAAAGTCTGTCACTGTCAAAAACACGATCTTTGCCAACAACACGGCGGGGAATGAGTTTGGCATTCAGCAAAACACCAGCAGCGAACTAACTGACCAAGGTGGCAATTTTCAGTGGCCTGTCAAAAAAACCAATAACTTCAACGATTACAATGCGACTGCAAGCATTACGATCGCAGACCCCCTCCTGGGCCCACTGCAAAATATCAACGGCGCCTTTGTCCGGCCCCTGCTGACAGGAAGTCCGGCCATTGATAAAGGAGTTCCTTCTGGGGCACCAGCTACAGATCAACGGGGTGTGGCTCGCCCTCAAGATGGTGATACTATTCCAGGGGCGATCGTGGACAGCGGTTCCTTTGAATTTAGCGTTAATGTAGCACCCACACCCACACCTACACCGGCACCGACACCCACACCAGCACCCACACCCACACCGGCACCAACTCCCACACCCACACCCACGCCGGCACCGACTCCCACACCCACACCCACACCGACACCCACACCCACACCGGCACCGACACCCACACCCACACCTATCAGCGCACCCGAATTCAACCTTGGTGGCGTCACTCCCAACCCCGTTGACCAAACTCTCAACGGCGGTAATACTGCCGACTTCATCGTGGGTCGAGGCATTAACGAAGCCATCAACGGACTTGGCGGCAACGATACTCTTTATGGCCTGGGCGGCAACGACAACATCGATGGCGGTGCCGATAATGATTTAATCTTGGGCAATGAAGGCACAGATTTCCTTCAAGGCGGTGCTGGTAACGATACTGTCGCAGGTGGCAAAGATAATGACACTGTTGTTGGCGGAGAGGGCAATGACTTTTTGCAGGGAGATCTAGGCAAAGATACTGTGGCTGGCGGTGTAGGAAACGATACCATTTTCGGAGGCAAAGATGACGATCTTTTGTTCGGCGAAGATGGCGACGACTACATTTTAGGCAACTTAGGAAACGACACAATTAATGCTGGAAACGGCAACGATATTGTGTTTGGCAATGAAGGCACAGACCTGATATTTGGTCAAGCTGGAAATGACAGTCTTTACGGTGGCAAAGATAATGACACACTCTACGGCGGTGAAGGCAACGATTTGCTGTTCGGCAACAATGAAAATGACTTCATCGATGGAGGTGTCGGCAATGATACCCTGTATGGCGGTAAAGGTAACGACTTCCTCATCGGCGGCGATGGTAACGACTTCCTCAGCGGCGATGTTGGGGACGATACTTTGACCGGCGGTTCGGGAAATGACGTGTTTTTCCTAACCCAAAGTATCGGCACTGATACGATTACTGATTTCCGTAAAGGCGAGGATTTAATTGGGTTGAATCCAAGTCTGAGTTTCAATCAACTCAGTATTACTTCTAGCAACAATCAAACTTTGATTAGTGTAACTGGCACTGGTCAATTGTTAGCCAAGTTGAACGGTATTGCACCAAATACTCTCACCGCTAGCGATTTCACTCAAATAACAATCTAACGGCGCTGGATGTCCCAGTTTTGACTGGTGAACAAACTACGCAAAACATCTGGACTGACGCACTCACTAAGATTTTACGTCCTTAAGAAGGTCACAAAGTAATCGCCAAGGCTTATTTTTCGTCACGAGTGCGTCAGTCCTAAACTTTGTATAAATCATGAAAATAGGAACATCTACTCCTCTCTAACTCTGCGTTCTCTGTGTTCTCTGTGGTTCATTAAAAAAAATCTCATTGTTGTATCTACCAGCCAACCGGAAAAAATATCATAGGTATACGAAATGGGTTCCAACTTTTCCACCAGCATAAATCCCCAATTGGTTCTCCAAAATCCTCCTTCTAAATCTATTGTTTTCATTGAATCAGATTTAGAAGACTATCAAACTCTGGACAACGGTATCCTGGGTGGCGCAGAAAAAATTATATTAGATAAAAATGGCAATGGAGTCGAACAAATTAGTGCCGAATTACAAAAAATCGCTGCTGCTGGAGAAACAGTAGACCAAGTTCACATCTTTTCTCACGGCAATTCTGGTAGCTTGCACTTAGGTTCTACCACTTTGAACTCAGATAATTTATCAGAATATCAAAGTCAGTTGCAAGAGTGGCGCAATGCCCTCAGCGACAAAGCTGATATCATGCTTTACGGTTGCGATGTTGCTGCGGGTGCGGGGAGTGATTTTGTCGATCGCCTTTCGGAGTTAACCGGTGCTGATATTGCAGCATCCACCGATAAAACAGGCCGCGGTGGTAACTGGAATTTGGAATTTAACAAAGGGGATATTCAAGCACCCCTAGCCCTAAATCCAGAAGTAATGGCAGATTATCAAGGGACTTTAGCAACTATTACCGTTACCAACACTAATGATAGCGGGCCTGGCTCCTTGAGAAGTGCGATCGCCTCCGCAGCCGCCGGCGACACCATTCAATTTGCATCCAGTCTAGCCAATCAAACAATTACTCTCACCAATGGTCAACTTGTCATCAACAAAAACTTGACAATTGACGCAATTAGTGCTAGCAATTTAACCATTAGTGGTAACAACGCTTCGCGGGTAATCTTCACAGAAGGTTCGACCAATGTTACTCTCAAAAACCTGATTATTGCCAACGGCAAAGTTCCAGGAACCGATCCAAATGATGAAACAACTAGCAGTGGCGGTGGCATTCAAACTGGCGGTAACAGCACTTTAACTTTAGAAAATTGCCAAGTCAATAATAACGTTGCCGGTTTCGGTGGCGGTATTTATACAGGTTTCCGCAGTACAACAACAGTCATTAATAGTAAGTTTAGTGGCAATGATGGTTCTTTAGCCGACGACACTGAACGCGGCGGCGGGGCGATCGCCACTAAAAGCGGCGGTTCCCTCACCATCAAAGGTAGCGAATTTACCAACAACAAAGGTAGCTACGGTGGGGCTGTCAATAACCTGTTGGGCAGTTTGACCATCGAAAACTCTAAATTCACCGGCAACCGCACAGAAAAAGGTGTTGGTGGCGCAGTTTATGTCGATGGTGCGAATGGTTCTGGCCCCAATGCAAGCCCCGGCCCCGTTGCTGGCACTATTGCGATCCGTAACAGCGTTTTTGATGGCAATATCGGGACTGGAGAAGGAGGTGCAGCCTTTCTCTTTGGCTATTTACAAGATAAAGTAGTTTTAGAAAATAGCACTTTTATTAACAACAAAGCAGTCAAATATTCATCAGGTTCTGGCGGGTCTGGAGGCGGTGTTCGTCATGGAAATGCCGAGTTGACTGTTACCAACTGCACCTTTGCTAACAACACAGCCGATGATAATGGTGGCGGCTTGTGGTTTGGCGAAGATGGAAATGTCAGTATTGTTAATAGTACCTTCTCCGGGAACACTGCTGCCAATCAGGGCGGAGGAATAGTTGTGGGTAACACAGATTCTTTTGCAACTAATATCGTTAATTCCACTTTTGCCAAAAATAGTGCTGGGGAATATTCGGGAGGTATTGCCACCTTTGGAAATCAGCCAATTACTGTCAAAAATACAATTTTTGATAGCAATACGGCTGGTAATCCTTTTAAGGTTAAGCAGCAAACTGGAAGGGAACTAATTGATGGGGGAAATAATCTGCAATTTCCTGCTAAACTGACGACGGGAGATCCTAATGATAATAATGCGACTGCCAATGTGACGATCGCCGATCCGAAACTTGGTCCTTTACAAAATATCAACGGTGCTTTTGTACTGCCATTGCTAGTAGGAAGTCCCGCCATTGATACTGGTACTGGTGCGGGGGCACCGGCTACGGATCAGCGGGGTGTGACTCGCCCTGTGGATGGTGATGGTAACGGAAGTGCGATCGTTGATATTGGTGCTTTTGAATTTAGTATTACTCCCACACCGACTCCCACTCCCACTCCCACACCGACTCCCACACCGACTCCCACACCGACTCCCACACCGACTCCCACACCCACACCAACTCCCACACCCACACCCACACCCACACCCACACCCACACCCACACCAACTCCCACACCCACACCCACACCCACACCCACACCAACTCCCATTCCTGGTACTGATGATTGCTTGTGCGATCGCGTCAGCGCCCCTGAATTCAACTCTGCCAGCATTATTCCTAACCCCGTTCAACAAACTCAGGGCGGCGGTAGCACTGCGGATTTCATTATGGGTGCCTCCCTCAACGACTTGATTAATGGGCTGTCTGGGAATGACACCCTCTACGGTATGGGCGGCAATGACAACATTGATGGTGGTGCCGATAACGATTCAATTTTTGGCAATGATGGTGCCGATTTGATTCAAGGTGGCGATGGTAACGATACTATCTATGCGGGGAAGGATAATGACACTGTTTTGGGTGGGGATGGCAACGATTTTTTGAGGGGAGATTTTGGTAAAGATACGATGGCTGGTAGTATAGGCAATGATACTATTTTTGGTGGCAAAGATGACGATATATTGTTTGGTGAAAATGGCGATGACTATATTTTAGGGAACTTAGGAAATGACACAATTAATGCTGGAAATGGCAATGATATTGTGTTTGAGAATGAAGGTGCAGACCTGATTTTTGGTCAAGCTGGCAATGATACGCTTTACGGTGGTAAAGAAAACGACAGTCTTTGTGGTGGCGATGGTAATGATTTAATTTTTGGTGGTAATGATAGCGATCTTGTAGATGGTTGTGCCGGCAATGATACGCTTTATGGCGGCAAAGGTAACGATATTCTCAGTGGCGGTAGTGGTGCTGATTTCCTGAGTGGTGATGCTGGGGACGATACTTTGACTGGTGGTTCGGGAAATGATGTGTTTGTGTTAAGTCCGAATGGGGGAAGCGAGTTGATTACTGATTTCCGCAAGGGTGAGGATTTAATTGGATTGAATCCTGGTTTGAGTTTGAGTCAACTCAGCATTATTTCTAGCAATAATCAAGTGTTGATTAGTGTGAGTGCCACTGGTCAATTGCTGGCAAATTTGAATGGTGTACCGGCTAAGACTATTACCGCTAGTGATTTCATTAGTCTGTAGTTATTCTAGTTGCCAAACAAACTATATCGAGATCTGATCGGAGGTACGATCGAGAATTGGTAATATAAAATCCTCTCTTCATCGTCCTGTATTAAACTCTCTCTTCTCTTCCTTCGCGTCCTTGGCGCCTTCGCGGTTAAATCATTCCGATACAACCGGAATTGATATAATAGGCAATAGGTAATAGGTAATTGGTAGTTGGTAATTAGTAATGCCCTATACTTCGACTTTGCGAACTCACAAGTACCCCATACTTCGACCCGCTCGCGTAGTCGAAG
Source organism: Microcoleus sp. CAWBG640 (assembly GCF_020883015.1). Classification (NCBI taxonomy): domain Bacteria; kingdom Bacillati; phylum Cyanobacteriota; class Cyanophyceae; order Oscillatoriales; family Microcoleaceae; genus Microcoleus; species Microcoleus sp. CAWBG640. The sequence goes on along the minus strand of NZ_JAHRFC010000033.1, from coordinate 1,407 downwards.
GGCAGCACAAGTACCCCATTACCAATTACCAATTACCAATTACCAATTACCAATTACCAATTACCACAGGACTTACGCAGACACACTATATGTAGTGTGCAGACAACTACGTTAGCGAAGCACTCGTTGCAGGATCGCACCCACTTGACTTAGAGGACGATCGACAGATCCAGGGCGATCGACAGATCCAGGGCGATCGAGTTATTTCCTTGGACTTGACTGACGATTTTAGATAAAAAAATTGCCCAGTTAACCGCGACAGAGTATCCCGAAGCTCATCACTTCGGGCATATAAAAAACTTTTGCTTTGCACTGTCTGGAATTACTGTTGCCTAAGCCCTGAGATATTAGTTGACTCGCGTTGATGGGATGTAACGGAGTCACTGCTATTTAAGTTCCCATAATGGCAAATGCAGCATCCGTAATAGAACTAGCTGGCACATCAGACAGAATGGTCAGTAATTCTTGATTAGCAGCGATGCGGACGAAGGTATCTCGTGCAGAGATGCCAGTACCTTGAGCGATCGCTAACTGTTCAAATCTCAAACCACCGGATAATCCCAGCCGATCTTGACCTACCTGAAAATCAGCGATCGCGTCTACTCCGGTAGCAAGACCCAGAACAAACAAATCGTTACCAGCACCACCGATAAGAGAATCATTGCCTTGACCGCCAATTAATGTGTCATTACCAAGGTCGTCAACCCAACCTACAGTGAACTTGCGATCGCACTGGTCTAGCATTAGGATAGGCAGTTGGTTGTTGCTCAATTTGGCGATCGCGTTTTGCCCCATGAGTGGAATGGCGTAACTGAAGTGGAACCTCCTGATGGTGACGCTGAACCGGAAAAGTTGGGCAATGGTAGTTAGAACCAGATTTTTTGAGCGGCTTGTCATCCCTTAATTCAGATCATTTAAAGCCGTGATTTGACATCATTAACCCAGCCACTTACCTTATTGCCCACCCCACTAATGAAATTTCCTGCGGAGTCCCAAATATTTTGGCCCAGATACTTACCGGCAGAATCCCAAGCATCCTCTATATAACGATTGGCTTCCCATGTTTCACGCAAAACATTTTTCCCATTAATAAAGGTGTTCCGTAGATAGGTTGTCCCATTTCTAAAGGCAGTGTCAATCTGCTTCCCACCACTGAGCCATTCCTCTCTAAAGGTATTCACTCCATTAATAAAGGTGTTCCGTAGATAGGTTGTCCCATTTCTAAAGGCAGTGTCAATCTGCTTCCCACCACTGAGCCATTCCTCTCTAAAGGTATTCACTCCATTAATAAAGGTGTTCCGTAGATAGGTTGTCCCATTTCTAAAGGCAGTGTCAATCTGCTTCCCACCACTGAGCCATTCCTCTCTAAAGGTATTCACTCCATTAATAAAGGTGTTCCGTAGATAG